>DATMGW010000119.1:0-2604 GCA_035555295.1 Caldimonas sp. | reverse complement strand
GTTGCGTGAGCCACAACCACATTCATTTGCGCGAGCTCGCGGTCGACGTCTGCCTCGAGGTCGGCGCCTGGAACGAGGTCGAGCAGAACTGTCAGCTCATCCTCGACTACACCGCACAGGAACCTTTGCCGCTGGCGGCCTTCATCGTCGCCCGCGGGCGCGCGCTCGCCCGCTTCGGCCGCGGCGAGCGCAGTGCCGCCCTGCGCACGGACCTCACCGATCTTGCCGATCTGGCCGGCCACGCTGAACTGAATTTCGCACGCATCGCCGTCGACGAGGCGCTAGTCGCCTTCGGCGAGGCAGGCGAGGCGGCGGTCACGGCGACGAACGGCTGACGGCCTTTGCGCACAGCAGGCGCGAAAGAAAGGGCAGCCCGCGGGGCTGCCCTTCGACTCGAAGCCGACCTTGCGCGACTACTCGGTGACGTCGCTCGCCGCCGCCGCAGCCGTCGCCGCATCGACCTGCGCCATCTGCACCGAGGCGAGCTCCTCGGCCTCCTGGACGGCGATGGCGCGGCGCTCGGCGTCGTCCATCGCTTCCTTGGCCTTGCGCGCGTCGTGGAACGCCATGCCGGTGCCGGCGGGAATCAGCCGCCCGACGATGACGTTCTCCTTCAGCCCGCGCAGCTCGTCGCGCTTGCCCATGATCGCCGCTTCGGTCAGCACGCGCGTCGTCTCCTGGAACGACGCGGCACTGATGAAGCTGTCGGTCGAGAGCGACGCCTTGGTGATGCCGAGCAGCACGTCGGCCCAGGTCGCCGGAATCTTGCCTTCGGCCAGGGCCTTGTCGTTCTTGCCGAAGAGCTCGGAGCGCTCAACCTGCTCGCCCATGATGTAGGACGTGTCGCCCGGGTTCGTGATCTGGACGCGGCGCAGCATCTGGCGAACGATCACCTCGATGTGCTTGTCGTTGATCTTCACGCCCTGCAGACGATAGACGTCCTGCACCTCATCGACGATGTAGCGAGCGAGCTCCTCCATGCCGAGCAGGCGCAGGATGTCCTGCGGATCGGCCGGGCCGTCGACGATCGACTCGCCCTTGTTCACGACCTGGCCTTCGTGAACGACGATGTTCTTCTCCTTCAGGACGAGCTCCTCGTAGACCTTGCCTTCGTGGTCGGTGATCTGCAGGCGCACCTTGCCCTTGGTCTCCTTGCCGAACGAGACCGTTCCGGTGACCTCGGCGAGCGTGCCCTTGTCCTTGGGCGTGCGCGCCTCGAAGAGCTCGGCCACGCGCGGCAGGCCGCCCGTGATGTCGCGCGTCTTCTGGCCTTCGACCGGGATGCGCGCCATCACCTCGCCGGGCATCAAGTCCTGCCCGTCGCGAATCTGGATCAGCGCGCCGATCTGGAAGCCGATCGTCACCGAGTGATCGGTGCCGGGGATCTTCACCTCATTGCCGGCCGGATCGAGGAGCTTGACCTGCGGGCGGACGACCTTGAGCGCGCCGCGCCGCTTGGCGTCGATCACGACCAGGGTCGACAGGCCCGTCACCTCGTCGAGCTGCTTGGCGACGGTGACGCCTTCTTCGACGTTCTCGAACTTGGCGCGGCCGGCGAACTCCGTGATGATCGGTCGCGTCAGCGGGTCCCAGCTGGCGAGCACGGTCCCGGCCTTGATCTGCTGGTCCGACTTGATTCCGAGCAGCGCCCCGTACGGCACCTTGTGGCGCTCGCGCTCGCGGCCGTGCGAGTCGGTGATGATGATCTCGCCGGAGCGCGAGATCACGACCAGCTCACCCTTGCCGTTGGTCACGTAGCGCATCGTCGGGTTGAAGCCGACCGTGCCCTCCGACTTCGCCTCGACGCTCGAGGCGACCGCCGCGCGCGATGCCGCGCCGCCGATGTGGAAGGTGCGCATCGTCAGCTGCGTTCCCGGCTCGCCGATCGATTGCGCCGCGATCACGCCGATCGCCTCGCCCATGTTGACGAGGCCGCCGCGGCCGAGGTCGCGGCCGTAGCACTTGGCGCAGATGCCGAAGCGCGTGGCGCAGGTGAGCGCCGTGCGCACCTTGACCTCGTCGATGGCGGCTGCCTCGAAGGTGTCGAGGACGTCTTCGTCGAGCATCTCGCCGGCGGCGAGGACGACTTCCTGCGTCTCCGGATGGAGGATGTCGATCGCCGCGACACGACCCAGCACACGGTCGCGCAGGCTCTCGATCACCTCGCCGCCTTCGACCAGGGCGCGCATGTTCATCCCGTTCATCGTCGCGCAGTCGTCTTCGATCACGACCAGGTCCTGCGTCACGTCGACGAGGCGGCGCGTCAGGTAGCCCGAGTTCGCAGTCTTCAGCGCCGTGTCGGCCAGGCCCTTGCGGGCGCCGTGCGTCGAGATGAAGTACTGCAGGACGTTCAGGCCTTCGCGGAAGTTCGCCGTGATCGGCGTCTCGATGATCGAGCCATCCGGCTTGGCCATCAGGCCGCGCATGCCGGCCAGCTGGCGGATCTGCGCTGCGGAACCGCGCGCACCCGAGTCGGCCATCATGTAGATGGAGTTGAACGACTCCTGGTCGACCTGCTTGCCGTGGCGGTCCAGCGTCTCTTCCTTGGAGAGCTGGGCCATCATGACCTTGCCCACCTCGTCGCCCGTCTTGCCCCAGATGTCG
>DATMGW010000118.1:0-4406 GCA_035555295.1 Caldimonas sp. | reverse complement strand
CCTGGCGTCCCCTCGTCAGCCGCGGCGACTTCGCCCGCTTCCGACGCGCCGGCGAGACTCTGCTCGACCTGATCTACGAAGCGCGGGCCTGAACTCGCGGCGGCAGCGGCGACGTCGTCAGCCGTGCCGCAGCCCGGCGGCGAGAACGCCGGCGATGCAGATCGCCTCGTCCTCGTCGCCGCTGCCGCCGGAGGCGCCGACGGCGCCGAGCACCGCGCCGTCGCTGCCGAGGACGAGCACCGCGCCCGTCTGCGGCAGGAAGCGGCCCTGCGCCGTCGCCGCGAGGGCGACGAAGAAGTTCGGGTTGTCCTTGGCGCGTTGCGCCAGGATCCGGCTCGACGCGCCCATGCCGATCGCCGCCCAGGCCTTGCCGGTGGCGATGTCGATGCGGAACATGCTCGCTCCGTCCTCGCGCTGGGCGGCCTTGAGGTGGCCGGCGGCGTCGAGGACGACGACCGCCATGGGCTTGTAGCCGGCCTGGCGCGACGCGTCGAGTGCGGCGCGCAGGATGTCGTTCGCCTGCGCAAGAGTCAAGCCGGGCATGGAGCGAGCGCGATCGCATCGGGAAACACCAGGACCCCGAGTGCGCGCAACGACTCGACGCCGCCGCGCAACCGTTGCGTCGGAGCGGGGGCCGGTGCTTGCGCAAAGGCGACGGCACTGGCCGAGGCCGGCGCGAGGACCGGACGACGCTTCATGGCGAATCCCTTTCCCGTTGCCCGGCGACGGCCGGCGCCCAGGGCGGGTTCTACACCAGCGCGGGCTTTGGCGTGGCCCGGCCCTCTTCCTTCTTCGCGCATTGCAGGGAAAATCGCCCACGGGTCGCATCGACCCCTTTTGGCAGCAGGAGACCGGCATGGCCACCTTTCGCGACCGCCCCTATCCGGAATTCAACTTCCTGGTCGACCTCGGCACCGGCAACACCGACGGGCCGCAGGCCGGCTTCCAGGAGGTCAGCGCCATCGGCATGGACGTCGTCGTCAAGGAGTACCGCAACGGCAACTCCAAGGAGAACAGCGTCATGAAGATCACCGGGCTCAACCGCGCCGCCGACGTGACGCTCAAGCGCGGCATCATCGGCTCGCTCGACCTGTATGCGTGGCTCGACGAGATCAGGAACGGCGACCAGAACGCCTTGCGCACCGTCACCATCCAGCTGCAGAACGAAGACCACTCGCAGGTCGTGCAGACCTGGAAACTCCTGCGCGCGCGCATCGTCAAGCACGCGAGCGGGCCGTTCAATGCCAAGGGCAGCGACGTGGCGATCGAGGAAATGGTGCTCGCCTACGAGCGCCTGCAGATGGAATAGGCCGGGGCCGGCGATGCGCGATCGTCCCTGCGCGAACTCGAACTTCCTCGTCGACTTCGGCACGGCGGACCCGCGTTCGGCGAGCGCCGGATTTTCCGAGGTCATCTTCCCGGCGTTCACGCTCGACCTCGCCGGCGGTCGCGCCGAGGCAACGGATGCGAGCGAGGTCGCGTCGACGGGCGCGGCGGCGAGCCCCTTTCTCGTCCTCAGGCGCGGCGTCGTCGGCAGCCTCGACCTGTACGCCTGGTGGAACAAGGCGCGACGCGGCAAGGCACCGCTGCGGCGCACCGTGAAGGTCGAGCTCCTCGCCGAAGACCGGTCGACCGTCGTCCTGACCTGGCGCTTCAGGAACGCCCGTCCGGTGAGCCTTTCCTATACGCCGCTTCGCGCCGTCGAGGGCAGCGTCGTCGTCGAGACCCTGGAGCTGGCCTTCGACCGCGTCGAGATGTCGTAAGCGTCGCCGCTCACTGCTTGCGCAACAGCAGGTGGATCCCGCACACGATGGAGTCCCTAGGTGAATGACGCTCGCCGCGAGCGCCGCGCCGCGAGAACCGACGCCGACAACGGCCGCCGCGGGCGCCGTCTCGCGACGATCCGACGGATCCGATGCAGCGCGTCTACGTCTTCGGCCCGGAATCGGAGGGCGTCCGACTTGCGTTGCGTACATACCATTCGACGGCTTCGGCGAGGCCAGCGCGCAGATTGTGCGTCGGAACATAGCCAATCAGGCGGCGCGCCTTGCTCACGTCGGCCAACGAATGGCGGATGTCGCCGTCGCGGAAGTCGGCGAACTGCGCCGGCGCGATACGCAGCGACGGATCGTGCCCATGGAGCGCCGTCTCGATTGCGGCATGAAGGTCGCGCAGCGACGTGCGGTCGCCGACCGCCACGTTGTAGACCTGGTTGAGGGCTTGCGGATCGTCGACCAGCGCCGCGCGCAGGTTGGCCTGGACCACGTTGGCAACGTAGCAGAAGTCGCGCGAGGTCTCGCCGTCGCCGTAGATGACGCAGGGCTCGGCCGCCAGCATCGCGGCGACCCAGCGCGGGATCACCGCCGCGTACGCGCCCTGCGGATCCTGCCGGGTCCCGAAGACGTTGAAGTAGCGCAGCCCGATCGAGGCCAGGCCGTAGCAGCGGGCGAACACGTCGGCGTACAGCTCGTTGACGTACTTCGTGACCGCATAGGGCGACAGCGGTCGGCCGATGTCGTCCTCGACCTTCGGCAGCGACGGCGAATCTCCGTAGGTCGAGCTCGATGCGGCATAGACGAAGCGCTTCACGCCCGCGCCGCGGGCGGCGACGAGCAGGTTGAGCGAACCGGTGGCGTTGGCGCGATGCGTCGCCAGCGGGTCGACGATCGAGCGCGGCACGGAGCCGAGCGCCGCCTCGTGAAGCACGACTTCGACGCCTTCGCAGGCCGCGGCGCAGGCGAGCTCGTCGGCGATGTCGCCTTCGATGAAACGATGCCGCGTCCACGCCGCCTCGCCGACGCTCGCCCTCACCTCGTCGAGGTTGGCCGGGTATCCGGTCGAGAAGTCGTCCATGCTGACGACGCGCTGCCCGGCCCGGAGCAGCGCCTCGAGCAGGTGCGATCCGATGAAGCCGGCGCTGCCGGTCACGAGCCAGCTGCGCGAGCGGCTCGCCAGTCGACCGTCGATATCGTCCGGCATGCCCGTCATAGCCTCCAAACCTTCGCCCCTCGCGCCTGCAGCGCCTTCGCGTCGGCCGCGCTCTTCACGTCGGCATAGACGCCGCCCTCGACCAGCTTGTCGAGGACGTGGTCGATCGGCCGCTCCACGAGGGCTCGATGCGACATGGCGGCGAGGATGGCGCCGGCGCGGGGTAGATCGTCCCAGTCGACAAGATCGACGCCGTACTCGTGACGCGCCTCGGCGGGCGCAGCCACCGGATCGCGGACATGCACGGCCAGACCGTAGCTATGCAATTCGTGGATGAGGTCGATGACCTTGGAATTGCGCAGGTCGGGACAGTTTTCCTTCAGATACGCCAGGGCGTTGCTGTGGCCGCGGCTGCCAAAAGAGAAGGCGGGGTCCGGATTGAGCCTGAAGGGCGACCTGGTGAAGCCGAAATGGGATTCGTACATCGCGAAGAAGTGGAGCCGCGGCTCATGACAAGGAGCCCGTCGACCGGGGCGATCGAAACAGCCTGGCAGAACCGGCTATCGCGATCCTTCTCGAAAGAGGACCACGCTGACCGTCTCCACCAGCACGAGCAGGTCGAGGAACAGCGAATGGTTCTTTACGTAGTAGAGGTCAAACTGGTGCTTCCTGCGGGCGTCCTCGATCGACGCTCCGTAGCGGTAGCGTACCTGAGCCCATCCGGTAATGCCCGGCTTGACGCTGTGCCGGATGTCGTAAAACGGAATTTGTGCCTGCAGCTGCCGTACGAATGCCGGGCGTTCGGGGCGTGGGCCGACCAGGCTCATCTCGCCGCGCAGCACGCTGACCAGCTGGGGCAGCTCGTCGATCCGGCAAGCGCGAAGCACGGCACCGACCCGCGTGACCCGCGAGTCGTTCTTCACCGCCCAGCGAGGCACGCCGTCTCCTTCGGCGTCGGCAGCCATGCTGCGAAATTTCGGGCACATGAACGAACGGCCGCGAAGTCCGACTCTCTCCTGCAGATACAGGATCGGCCCGCGACTGTCGAGCTTGATCGCGATCGCCGCCAGCACCATGATCGGAAAGGTGATGAGCAGGAGCAGCAGCGATACGGCGACATCGAAATCGCGCTTGATGGCGGTTCGCAGGGCGCCCTGCACGAATCCGTGCCCGTAGACCAGCCAGCTGGCCTTCAGGCTGTCGATGGGCACCTCGCCCCGGGTTCGTTCCGAAAAGCCCGCCAGGTCGATGACCGGGATGCCGCGGATGCGCGATGCCAGCAGTTGATCCATCGGCAACCCGACGCCGCGCTGCTCGCGCATCGCCACGATGATCTCGTCGACACGATGCTCGAGGGCCAATTCGTCGATCGACAGGGTTGTCGAGAAGACCGGCGCCGACATGTCCTGCGGCGGATGAGCGCCCCGGGCTGCGGGCAGGACGGGATAGAAGCCGACCAGCACGTGCGGCAAGGCATG
>DATMGW010000117.1:0-2845 GCA_035555295.1 Caldimonas sp. | reverse complement strand
GTCGCGCCGAAGTCGGCGGGGAAATCGAAGCCCGAATGCGGCGAGTCGAGGACGAGCGGCGTGCGCGGCTCGGCCGGGCCGTGCAGGCTGAACGAAGGGTGCTCGTTGCTCATGGCGCAGATCGCAGCATAGCCTTCTTCGTGCCTCCTTCATCGTCGCTTCGATTTGCTTTCGCCGCCCCGGTCGAAGCTCCTCTCCGCGACCGCCGCCCCGGCGGCCGAACGAGGAGAGATGCGATGCGATTCTTCAAAGGCCCGCTGGCGCCGCAAAGCGAGGTCGGCCGCGTCGTCGCGGCGGTCCTGGTCGCCGTGATCGCGACCGTCGCGCTACTCGAGTGGACGCCGGTCGGCCCATCGGACCACCCGCCGCCGCCTTCCGGGCGCGGCACCGGTCGGGCCGCCGGCAACGCACCTTGAGGCGATCGGCGCGGCCTGCCGCGAGGGAGGCCGCGCGGTAGGATCGCGGCGCCGAATCCCGGAGGGGGAGACGCGATGCGGCCTGCCCGGATGCTGATCGCCGCGTACGTTCTCGCCTCGCTGTTCGCGTGCGGCGGCGGCGGCGCGGGCCCGGCCGGCTCCACGGCGTCCGACGCCGGCGGCACTTCGCTCGGCGCTGCGATCGACTCGACCCAGGCCGGGCAGTCGTACACCCTGCAGATCTGGCTGCCTCCCGGCTACGCGCAGGGCATGGCGACGTATCCGGTGATCTACGCGATGGATTGCGAATACCGCTACTCAACGCTCGTCTCCGCGCTGCAGCAGACGCAAACGGAGGCGATCCTGGTCAACGTCTGCGCCATGAGCAGCGCCCGCCGCTTCGTCGATTTCACGATGCCGGGTGCCGCGTCCTACCACCGTTTCCTGACCCTCGAGCTCATTCCTTTCGTCGACGCACGCTACCGGACGAACCGCGCCAATCGCAGCCTCTCCGGTCACTCGCTGAGCGGCGAGTTCGTGATGTACGCGCTCTACATGGAAGACCCGGCGAATCGCTACTTCAGCGCGATCGTCTCGGAGGAATGCACGTGCTGGGACGACGCCGCCGGGGCCTACTCGGCGCAGCTCGCGCAGCCGATCGCGATGGAACAGGCGATGTACGACGCCGACCATCGCCTGCCGGTCAAGCTCGTCATGGCCGGCGACGACCTCGCCAACGGCCCCCAGGTCGCGGCGCTCTACGCCACGATCTCCGGCCGCGGCTACGTCGGCCTGCATTCCGTCCACCTGAGCTATCGCTTGGGCCACGTGCCGATGGACGGCCCGGCCTTCGCCGCCGCGCTCAATTTCATCTACGCCGTTCCCTGAGCGCGTGGCGCGGCGATCGGGGACCACGGTACGATCAGCCGTTGACCCGAAAAGGACACGCGATGCATCACGTTTCATCCCTGCGCCGCGCCGGCCTCGCGGCGCTCGCCCTGCTGGCCGCGCTCGTCCTGGCCGGCTGCGGCTACAACGACTTCCAGACGCTCGACGAAAGCGTCAAGGCCGCGTGGTCGGAAGTGCTCAACCAGTACCAGCGGCGCGCCGACCTCGTCCCGAACATCGTCGCCACGGTCAAGGGCGAAGCCAACTTCGAGCAGGAGACGCTGACCCGCGTCATCGAGGCGCGCGCCAAGGCGACTTCGATCCAGGCCACCCCCGAGCTCATCAACGACCCGGCGGCGTTCGACAAATTCCAGAAGGCGCAAGGCGAGTTGAGCGGCGCGCTGTCGCGCCTGCTCGTCGTCAGCGAGAACTATCCGAAGCTGCGCGCCAACCAGGCGTTCCAGGACCTGCGCGTGACGCTCGAAGGCACGGAGAACCGCATCACGGTCGCGCGCAACCGCTACGTGCAGGCGGTGCAGGCGTACAACGTCAAGGTGCGCAGCGTGCCGACTAACTTCACGGCGATGGTCTTCGGCTACAAGACCAAGCCGAACTTCACGGTGCAGAACGAGGCGCAGATCTCGGTTCCGCCGACGGTCGATTTCTCGAAGCCGGCGTCGGCGCCGCGCTGAGCGGCGCGCCGCTTCGACGCGTCCGCGCCATGCGCTGGCCCATCGCCCTCGTAGCCACCGCCGTGCTTCTCGGCGGCGGCGCCATTGCGGCGCAGGATCTCGTTCCCGTGCCGCCGCTCAGCGGCCGCGTCGTCGACACGACGGCGACGCTGACGCCGCAGCAGGCGCAGGCGCTGTCGGGCAAGCTCGAGGCGATCGAGACGCAGCACGGCGCCCAGGTCGTCGTCCTCATCGTGCCGACGACGGCGCCCGAAGACATCGCCGCGTTCACGCAGCGCGTCGGCGATCGCTACAAGATCGGCCGGCGCGGCATCGGCGACGGCTTGCTGATCGTCGTCGCGAAGAACGATCGCAGCGTCGACATTGCGCCGGCGAAGACGCTCGAAGGCGCGGTTCCCGACATCCTCGCCAGCCGCATCATCGCCGAGCAGATCGTTCCGGCGTTCAAGGCCGGCGACTACGCGGGCGGACTGAACAGCGCGGTCGACCGGATCGGCCAGGCGATCGCCGGCGAGGCGCTGGCGCCACCGGCGCCGCGCGCGCAGGGCAACGCACGTCGCGGCGCGCGCGGCTTCGACTTCCAGGATCTGGCGATCTTTCTTTTAGTCGGCGTGCCGATCCTCGGCGGCATCCTGACGCGAATGTTCGGTCGCAAGGGCGGGGCGCTGCTGACCGGTGGCGCGGTCGGCGCGATCGGCTGGCTGCTGACGGCGAGCGCACTCATCGCTGGTGGCGCCGCGTTCGTCGCCTTGTTTCTCGTCGGCGTGATGGGGATGGGCTCGGGCGGCGGCCGGGGCGGCATCGGGCCGATCTTCTGGGGTGGCGGGGGCGGCGGCGGCTTCAGCGGCT
>DATMGW010000116.1:0-3038 GCA_035555295.1 Caldimonas sp. | reverse complement strand
GCGCCGCGGCGAACGCGGCGCCCAGGTCGCCCAGCACGTCGACGCTCTGCTCGAAGTACGACTCGAGCAGACCGATGTGGCCGCGCGTGAAGGTCGAGAGCAGGGCCGCGTCGCTGTGGAAGACGACGCTGAATGCAGGAGGGCCGTTTCCGCCCTGGAATCGGCCGCCGTCGGGAAGCTCGACGGCGAAAGGGACGCCGGCGCGGCTCGCCAGCGCATCGACGATGTCCTGCGCCGAGCGGCGCGCTCCGGCCTGCCACCAGGTCGCTGCGCCGGTCGGCTCGGGGATATCCGCCTGGCGAGGCTCGGCACCGGGTTGAAGTGCTGCAAAAGGGTTCATGCGGGGAATTGGCACACGCAGCGGGCGGGCCGCACTTGATCCGCGTCAACGCGCCCGTGCACCGGACCCGCCGCAGGGCACGGAAGGCCCGGCTACAGTGCGCCGATGAACTGGCCGCAGCATCGGCAACGCAGCGAACTGGCCCGCATCGCGGTCGACGTGATGCGCGAGCGCGGCCTGGAGCCCGCGTTCTCGCAAGACGTGCAGCGACAGCTGTCGTCGATCGCCGGGCCCGGCAGCGACGCCGACCCCGGCATCCGCGATCTCACGGCGCTGCCGTGGTGTTCGATCGACAACGACGACTCGCTCGACCTCGACCAGCTGACGGCGTGCGAGGCGCTGGCCGGCGGCGCCGTGAAGGTCCTCGTCGCCATCGCCGACGTCGACGCGCTCGTCAAGAAGGGCTCGGCGATCGACGCGCACGCGTGGAAGAACACGACGTCCGTGTACACGTCGGCCCGCATCTTTCCGATGCTGCCGGAGCGCCTGTCGACCGACCTGACCTCGCTCAACCCGGACCAGACCCGGCTGGCCGTCGTCACCGAGATAACCGTCGCCGCCGACGCTTCGATCACGCAGTCCGGCGTCTATCGGGCGCGCGTGCGCAACCAGGCCAAGCTGGCTTACGACGCGGTCTCCGAGTGGATCGAAGGAGACGGCGCGCTGCCGGAGGCGGCGCGCGCCCGTACCGCGATGGAATCGCAGCTGCGCATCCAGGATGCGGTCGCCCAGCGCCTGCGGGCACGTCGCCACGCCCAGGGCGCGCTCGACCTCGAGACGTTCCAGCCGCGTGCCGTCTTCGAGGGCGAGCGTGTGATCGATATCCGCCAGCAGGTGCAGAACCGGGCGCGCCAGCTGATCGAAGAGCTGATGATCGCGACGAACGTGTGCACCGCGCGCTTCCTGTTGCGGGGTGGCAGCGCCTCGTTGCGTCGTGTCGTCCGCTCGCCCGAGCGATGGCAGGCGATCGCCGAAGTGGCGAGCAGTCTCGGCGAGTCGCTGCCGAAGGAGCCCGATTCGCGGGCGCTGGAGGCATTCCTGTCCCGACGCCGCCGAGCCGACCCGCTGCGCTTCCCCGACCTGTCGCTCGTCATCGTCAAACTGATGGGCCGGGGCGAATATGTCGTCGAGCGTGCCGGCGCCGCCCCGATCGGCCACTTCGGCCTGGCCGTGCGCGACTACACGCACTCGACGGCGCCGAACCGGAGGTTCCCTGATCTGGTCACCCTGCGCATGCTCAAGTCGATGCTGGCCGCCGAGCCCTCGCCGTACGGCGCTGCCGAGCTGGAGGCGCTCGCCGCGCACTGCACGCAGCAGGAAGACGCCGCACAGAAGGTCGAGCGGCGCGTCCGCAAATCGGAGGCGGCCCTGCTGCTGCAATCGCGCATCGGCCAGCATTTCGAGGCGATCGTGACGGGCCGCTCGGCGAACGACACCTGGGTGCGCACCCTGTCGCTTCCGGTCGAGGGCAAGCTCGTGACCCGCGCGACCGATCTCGAGGTCGGCCGCAAGCTCGACGTGAAGCTGGTCGCCACCGATGTCGAACGCGGGTTCATCGATTTCGCCCTGGCCGGCTGAACGACTTGCGGCGGATCAAGCCGCACGCCGGCGTCGCCGCGAAGAATGAATGAAGGAACCCCGGAGGTGACGATGAATCTGCGCAGCATCCTCTTGTTGCTCGACGACAGCCCGCTTTGCGAGGGGCGCACCCGATTCGCGCTCGCCTTGGCGCGTGCCCACGGCAGCCACCTCGTCGGCCTCGCGGCGACGGGTTTCGCCGAATTTCCGGTCACCATGGATGGCGCCGCGGCGCTCGTCGAGTACGCGGAAATCGCCTGGCAGGCCCTGCGCGAGCGCGCCGGCAAAGCCGCACAGGCGTTTCGCGTGGCCAGTGCAGGGTCGGGAGTGTCGGTGGAGGCGATCGTCGACGAGGCGGCGCAAGCGCCATCGATCGTGGCCCACGCCCATGCCGCCGACCTGGTCGTCATGAGCCAGCCGGATCCTTCGGCATCGGGTCATGGCCTGGCGCGCCGGCTCGTCGAAGACGTCTTGTTCCAGGCGGGCCGGCCGACGCTGCTCATTCCCTATGCCGGGCGTTTCGAGCCGACGACCGGCAAGGCGATGGTGGCGTGGGAAGACGGCCGCGAGGCGGCACGCGCGCTCGCCGATTCGCTGCCGTTGCTGCGCCGCTTCGGCACGGTCGAGCTCGTGGCCTGGAATGAGAGCGACGAAGCCGACGCGGCGTTGCGCGGCCGGCTCGACGCGGTCTGCCGCTGGCTGGCGCGCCACGAGATCAAGGCGACGGTGCGCGTCGAGGCCAGGCCAGCCGCCGACATCGCCGACGCCATGCTGTCGCGCGCCGCCGACTTCGAGGCGGACGTGATCGTGATGGGTGCGTACGGGCATGCCCGCTGGACTGAGCGGGTCCTCGGTGGCGCGACGCGCGGCATCCTGGCGTCGATGACCGTTCCGGTCCTGATGTCGCACTGAGCCGGCTTGCCGGAATCCCCCGATGGCGGATTGCGTAAGGTCTTGCGCTCGATCAAGGCCGCGTCCCGTCGGCGCCGTAGATTGATCCTGCAAGAATGCCTTTGGAGAGACGTCATGACACACGGCGCACCGGGCGACAGTGCTCACGCTGGCGCGAACTACGGAGCGGTCCAGCCCTTCTGGTCCACCTTCACGATCGACGACCTGG
>DATMGW010000115.1:0-3515 GCA_035555295.1 Caldimonas sp. | reverse complement strand
CCTGCATCGCCGGCTCGTCGCGTCCGCCCTCGAGCCAGTGCGCGGCGATCCGCGCCGGCTCGCCCGACGCCGCCGAGAGATGCTCGGCGCAAGCCGCGTGCAGGTGCCTGCCGATCGCCTGCGGAATGGTCCGCAGTACGGCTTCGTGGACCAGGTCGTGCGCGAATGTCTCGTCCCTGAACACCTGGGCCGCCTCGAGCTCGCCCCACGCATCGGCCAGCGCGATCGCCGGGGCGGCCATCACGTGCTCGGCCAAGGTGATGTTGAAGTCGACGCCGGCGATCGCGGCCACCCGGGCCAGCGACAGTGCACGCTCGGAGAGCTGCTTCAGGCGGCGCTCGATCAGCGCGCCGACGTTGACCGGGACCCCGGCCTGCGCGTCGTCACCCGGAGCGCGGGTCGACAGCCCGTGCTTGAGGACTTCCAGCGCGAACAGCGGATTGCCTCCGGTGCGCCGCGTCAGCACCGGTGCCAGCGATGCGCCGTCGAGCTCGGCAATTCCGAGCGAATCGATCAGGTCCTTCATCTCGCTCACGGTCAGTGGCCCGAGCGGCACGGTGACCAGGAGCTGCGCTTCTTCCAGCGCGGCTTGAAGCCGGGCCGCTGCGGCATGGTCCTCGCCCGGACGTCGCGCGAAGGCCCAACGCAGCGTCGGCAACGCCCCCGCGCCGGCGATAGCCTGCAGCAACTCGACGCTCGCCTAGTCGGCGAAGTGCAGGTCGTCGACCAGCACCGCGGCCAACTCGGCCTTCGCCAGCAGCGCTTCGGCCGCGCCCTGCAGGACGAGGCGGTGGCCTTCGAAGGGCAGAGCGACGGTCGGTGCGAGCTCGGGAAGGATGTGCGCCAGCTCGCGCGTGCGCGCCGGCTCGAGCGCATAGTCGCCGAGCTCGCGGATCCGCCGCAGCAGGCGCGCCAGCGTCGCGTAGGGAACTCCGGCGTCGCCGGGCCGACCCTGTACGACGATGACCCGATCGGCGCGCTCGCCGCCCTTCGCAGCCTGGGCGAGCTCGCCGAGAAGGCGGCTCTTGCCCATGCCGGCCTCGCCCAGCAGCAGGGCGGCGCGATCGGCGTGCCAGGCGTCGCCCAATGCTTGCAGCTCGCGCCGGCGGCCGATCAGGCGCGGCGTCCGCAGCAAGGTCACCGGCACCTGCAGACGCATGCCGACGGCCTGGCCCGGCCGCGCCGCTGCGATCTGTTGCGCGAGTTGCATCGTCTCCGGCGAGGGCGGCGCGCCGAGCGCGCGCTTGAGGACCTCCTTGCAGCGCTCGAATGCGTTCAGCGCCGCACCGATGTCGCCGCGCAGATAGTGCAGGCGCATCACGCGCCGTTGCGCATGTTCCGAGGTCGCATCGAGATCGACCAGGGCCTGGGCGCTGCGCAGCGCGGAAGCGAGCTCTCCCGCCGTCTCGGCACGCGAGGCCTCCGCGGCCAGCGCTTCGATCCGCGCGCCGCGGTCCGACTCGCGGCGCGCCGCCAGCCACGCGCCGATTTCCGATTCCGGGTCGGGCTCGACGCCGGCCAGCAGGACGCCCGGGTCGTCGCCGGCGTCGGCCATCGCGAGGCCTTGAAGAGCGGCCACGTCGCCGCCGCAGATCGGATCGAAACCCAGGCTGCGCTTCAGGCGCGCCAGGCGCTGGCGCAAGGCGGCGCGCGCGTGCTCGCTGTCGGCCTCGGGCCACAGCAACGCGGCCAGGCGGGCGCGCGGGGTCGGGCCTTCCAGCGCGAGCCACGCGAACAGCAGGGCATCCTTCGCTTCGAGGTGGACGGCGCGTCCATGGCCCGATTCGCAGCGTGCGGTTCCGCGCAGCAACAGTGGAGCAGCGGCCGCGAGGCCGGTCGATCCGGACGTGGGCACGTCCCCCTCCCAGAGGAGCCCGAAGGGCATGATTTTCCCTCTAACCGGTTGAACAGGCGAAGCCGACGATGCAGATCGACAGGTGGACAGGTTTTAGAAGAGCCGCCGTGACACGAGCGTGATACGGGGCATGCGTTGCGCCCGGCGCGCTCGTTACGCACCGTTCGTCGAGTTGAAGGGGGGAGGCCGGGCCTCTCAGCGACGCAACGCGTCGCGCATTCCGGAAGCGGCGCGCAGCGCGCCGACCTCGATGCTGTTCCAGTTGCGCAGCAGCACGTCGCTCAGGCCGCGCATGAACGAGGCGTCGCCGTCGTCGAGCGCGACAAAGGCCTCGATCGTCGCCGCCATCGCGACCTCGGCGGCGCGCGCGTTGTTGCCGTCGTCGATCTTGATCGCGACGCCCAGGCCGAGCTCGGGAAACGCGGCGCAGAACACGCCTTCGGCGCCGACCTTGCAATAGACGCGCTCGCCGAGCCGTTCCATCACCCGGGTGTCGAAACGCGCGCTGCCTGCGGCCATGAACGGCCGGCGCGCGACCGCTGCGCGCAGGCGCCTGGCCGCACGCGCGGCACCGGCGCCGAGGTCGACGCCGGTGCCGACGCGGGCGAAGGCATGGGCCAGATGGCGCAGCGGAATCGCGAAGGTCGGAATCGAGCAGCCGTCGGTACCGCGCGGCGCGCGTTCGAGGTCGAAGCCGGTCGCCGCCTGCAGCGCGGCCGTCACCTCGCGCATCACCGGATGCGTCGCGCCGACATAGCCCTTCGCGTAGCGGCGCAGGTCGGCACCGCCGGAAGTCGCGCCGAGCCGGCACGCCAGGCACAGAAAGCCGGCGTGCTTGCCCGAGCAGTTGTTGTTGAGCGCATCCGGCTCGCGGCCGGCGGCCGCGAGCGCGCGCGACACGACGTCGAGGTACGGCCAGTGCGTGCCGCACTCGAGCGCGCTCGCGTCGAGGCCGGCCTTGCCGAGCATGCGCGCGACGACGGCGGTGTGCGCCGGCTCTCCATTGTGCGAGGCACAGGCGACGGCGAGCTCCTCGTCGCCGAGGCCGAGTTGCTCGGCGGCGCCGCTTTCGACAAGGGGGATCGCCTGGAGCAGCTTCACCGCCGAGCGCGGAAAGATCGGCCGGTCGATATCGCCGATCGCGGCGACGACCGCGCCGCCGGCATCGAGGACGGCGACGGCGCCGCGGTGCGCCGATTCGCGCATCCCGCCGCGCAGGGCTTCGACGAGGACCGGGTTCATGGAAGTCGCTGACGCGGACATGCGGACACTGTAGTGCACGCCGACGCGGCATCGGCTGGCGACAATCGCGATCCATGCCCGCCGCCGCGCCCTTGCCGACCGAAGACACGCTTCTTGCCGGGATCGACTTCACCTGCCGGCCGTCGCGAGGGAAGCCGGTGACGGTCGCGCTCGGGACGCGCCGGGGCGACGTGCTTCGCGTCGACGCGATCGAAGCGCTGCCTACGCTCGATGCCTTCGAGGCGTGGCTGGCGACGCCCGGCCCGTGGGTCGGCGCTTTCGACTTCCCGTTCGGCCTGCCGCGAGAATTCGTCGCGTCCCTGGGCCTCGGCGCGAGCTGCGCCGAAGTCATCGCGGCCGTGCACCGGAGCTGCCCGACGCGAATGGCCTGGCGCACCCGCATCGACGCCTGGGGCGG
>DATMGW010000114.1:0-6614 GCA_035555295.1 Caldimonas sp. | reverse complement strand
CGTACATCGGCGCAAACCCGGCCGAGGTCAGCAACCGCTTGCGCTCGCGCAGCGGCACGTCGAGACGGTGCGCCAGGCGCAGGATCATCTCGCGGCTCGGCAGCGAGCGGCCGGTCTCGACGTAGCTCAGGTGCCGCGTCGAGACGTCGGCTTCGACGGAAAGCTTCAGCTGGCTGAGCTGGCGGCGCAGGCGCCAGTGACGCAGCTGCAGGCCGACGGGCGGGGCGAGGGAAGGATTCATTCGCCCAAGATAGCGCAACCATTCTGCTCGGCGATGCCCTGGGAGGTCATCGATCTGCATCTCCCGGTTTCAAGACGTCGTCTCGTGTGGGTGCCGCCCGACAGGGCCGCGGGCGCGGAGCTCGTTGCGGCCGGCACGACCGCGACGGCGACCGCCGCGACGATCGCGATCGGCCCTGGTCCTGAAGCAACGCCCCTGCCCTAGCGCACACGCTCCGCGATCCACTCGGCGCTGCAGTCGAGCATCGCTTCGCGAACCTGGGCGTCGTTGCGGCCGCTGCTGGCGCGCACGTGGAAAGCATGGTCGGCGTCGTCGAAGAGCGCGAGGGTGGCGCGAGCGCCGAGCCGCTCGACGACGCTGTTCACGAGGGCGACGTCGGCCAGCTCGTCGCGCGTGCCCTGGAGGAACAGCATCGGCACGTCGACCTTCGACAGATGCTCGGCGCGCTCGAGCGACGGCTTGCCCGCGGGATGGAGCGGAAAGCCGACGAAGACGAGGCCGCGGACGCCGGGCAGCGGCTCCTTGGCCTGCGCCTGCGAGGTCATCCTCCCGCCGAACGACTTGCCGCCGGCAAGGAGCGGCAGGCCGGCGCAATGCGCGTGCGCTGCAGCGACCGCGGCACGCACCGTCGCGTGTGCCGACGCCGGCGCGTCGGGCCGGCGCGAGCCGCGCTCCATGAAGGGAAACTGGTAGCGCAGCGTCGCCACGCTGCGCGCCGCGAGCCCGGCGGCGAAGTCGGCCATGAACGAATGGTTCATTCCCGCGCCGGCGCCGTGCGCGAAGACGTAGCAGGCGCGGGCTGCCACGGGTCGCAGCAGCAGCGCTGAAACAGTCTGGCCCGCGCTGACGTGCAGCGTGAACTGCCGCGTCTCAGGTGCTTGCCTCTGGCTCATGATGCAGCCGCCGCGAGCGCTTCGCCGCGACGCGTCCGCGTCGTCAGGAAGTAGCCGTAGCCGATCACCATCAAAGCGACGAAGATCGCGGCGACGAGCCGGTTGAAGTACACCATCGTGCCGAGGCTGATCACCGCAGCGAGCAGCGCGAACGCCGGAAAGAGCGGGTAGACCGGCGCGCTGAACGGCCGCGCCAGGCGCGGCTCGCTCAGGCGCAGCCTGAACAGGCTCGCCATGCTCAGGATGTACATGACGATCGCACCGAACACCGACATCGTGACGATGTTGGCGGTGAGCGGCTGGCCGCCGAAAGCGACGAGCTCGTCGCTGAAGATCGCCGCGATGCCGACTGCGCCGCCGGCGAGGATGGCGACGTGCGGCGTTCCCAGCTTCGGGTGGATACGGCCGAGCACCTCGGGCAGGTAGCCGGCGCGCGACAGCGCGAAGATCTGCCGCGAATAGCCGATGATGATCCCGTGGAACGAGGCGACGAGCCCGAACAGGCCGAGCCAGACCAGCATGTGCAGCCAGCCGCTGTTCGCGCCGACGACGAGCTTCATCGACTGCGGCAGCGGGTCGTTGATGTTGGAGAGCTTCGTCCAGTCGCCCGAGCCGCCGGCGAAGACCATCACGCCGAGCGCCAGCGCCACCAGCGTCAGGATGCCGCCGATGTAGGCGATCGGCACCGAGCGCTGCGGGTTCTTCGCTTCCTCGGCGGCCATGGCGACGCCTTCGATCGCCAGGAAGAACCAGATCGCGAACGGAACCGCCGCGACGATGCCGGACCACGACGCCATGCTGAAGGTCTCGGCGCCCGACCAGCCGCCCTTGAGGAAATTGGCTGACGAAAAGCCCGGCGCGACAACGCCCATGAAGACGCATAGCTCGAAGATGGCAATCAGCGTGACGATCAGCTCGAAGCTCGCAGCCACCGTCATGCCGGCGATGTTGAGCGTCATGAAGACGAGGTAGGCGGCGAAGGCGACCCACTTCGGCTCGAGGGCCGGGAACTGCACGTTGACGTAGGCGCCGATGGCCAGGGCGATCGCCGGCGGCGCGAACACGAACTCGACCAAGGTCGCGAAGCCGGCGAGGTAGCCGCCGGTCGGCCCGAAGGCGCGCCGGCTGTATTCGAAGGGGCCGCCGGCGTGCGGGATGGCGGTCGTCAGCTCGGTGAAGCTGAAGATGAAGGTCGTGTACATCAGGGCGATGAATGCCGAGGTGACGAGAAAGCCCAGCGTTCCGGCCGAGGCCCACCCGTAGCTCCAGCCGAAGTACTCGCCGGAGATGACGAGGCCGACGGCGATACCCCAAAGCTGGAAGGTTCCCAGCGTCTTGGGCAGGATGCGTTCGGCATCGAGGCTCATGTACCGGTCCTCCCCGAGTAAGAGTGATTGGCTTCGTGCAAAAGCCGCGCCATCATTGTCGGAAGTGCCCGACAGGTCGCCGGCCAGCGAACCGACAGACCCGAGGAGCCGAGGGCTCTATATTTTCCGGGATCGAAGGAGACGCCATGACGCTCAATCAGATGGGGACCGACGAAGCCGCCGAGTGGTGCGACCGCTGTGTCCAGGCGATCGCCAGGCTCGACGACGAGCTCTCCGAGGCCGAAGCGAGGAAGCTGGCGAAGGACCTCTACGCCTTCGAGCGGACCCGCGCCATGAGCCCCGAGGACGCCGCCGAGTTCGTCGCCGTCGAGATGACCCGGCCGGACCGGGCGCCTTTCGAGCGGCGCTCCGAGGCACGCTGAGACCGGCGCGGCGGCCGCTCCTTGCCGCTAGCGCAGCCAGCGCGCGGCGATGCGGTCGTAGTCGCCGGTCGCCTTGGTCAGGTGCAGCCACTGGTCGATCCAGGCCTTGAAGGCGACGTCGCCGCGCGGCAGCAGCCACGCCATCTCGCCGTACTGCAAAGGCTTGTCGGGGTTGACGGCACACAGTCCGGGGCGGAGCTTCTGCTGCACCAGTGTCTCGGCCGATTCGGAGATCATCACGTCGGCGTTGCCTTTCAGGATCTCGTCGAAGATCGTCGTGTTGTCGTGGTAGATGACGATCTTCGCGTTCTTGAAGTTGGCGCGCGCGTAGCGCTCGTTGCTGCCGCCCGGATTCTCGATCACGGTGACGCCGGGCTTGTCGATGTCGGCGACGGTCTGGTACTTCGCCGCGTTCTCGCAGCGCGTGATCGGCGCCTTGCCGTTAACCATGTAGGCCTGCGAGAAGAACGCCGTCTTCTGCCGGTCGAGCGTCACCGAGATGCCGCCGACGCCGACGTCGCATTTCTCGACGAAGTCCTTCATCAGCGTCGGCCACGCCGACTTGACGAACACCGCCTCGGCGCCGAGCGCCTTGGCCGCCGTCTGCACGAGGTCGACGTCGAGGCCTTCGTAGGCTTCGCCCTTCTGCAGCGCGAAGGGCGTGTAGTCGCCCGGGGTGCAGACGCGCAGCTTGCCGCTCTTTTGCACGACGTCGAGGCGCGAGGGCGGCGCCTCCTGGGCGAACACGGGGGTGGCCGCGAAGAGCGAGCCGAGCAGCAACACGCAGATCCGGTGGACCATGATCTCAGTTCTCCTTGGCGGCGGTCTGCAGCATCCGCGTCATCAGGTAGAGGCGCGGCACGATCGAATCGATCTCGATGTATTCGTTGCGGGCGTGGTAGCCCCAGCCGGCCAGGCCGAAACTCTCCAGCACGATCGCCTTGCCTGAACGGCCTGCGAAGCCGGCGTCGGTCGCTCCGCCCGTTCCGGGAACGAGGTCGAGCGTTCGGCCGTCGAGCTCGGCATAGATCGCCTGCCCGCGCTTCGCGAACGCACGCGCGCGATCGTTGGCTGCGAAGGGCGGCCGCCCGACCTCCATCGTGACGATCGTCTCGGTATCGGGAACGAGCTTGCTCGTGTTGACCTTCTCCTGCAGTGCAGCGTGCAGCTTTTCCGCAGCGCCCGGCGCGGTGGTGCGCACGTCGGCGCCGGCCGTCGCCTTCTCGGGGATCTGGTTGCGTACGACCCCGGCCTGCGCGGTCGTCCAGTTGAGCTGCGCCCCGGGGATGCCCTTGGCGATGTCGCGCGTCTGCTGCAGCTGATACGCCAGCTCGATCAACGCGTTGCGGCCGAGCTCGGGTGCGGCGCCAGCGTGCGAGGAACGGCCCTTCACCTCCATCGTCGCCGTCGCCGTTCCGCTCGCGCCCAGGAGCAGGCCCTCGTTCTTCGCGACTGCCTTGGCTGCCGTCGGCTCGCACGAGAAGACGAAGTCGTGCTCGTCGGCGAGGGCGGCGATGGTCTCGCCCGAGCCGCCCGAGCCGACTTCCTCGTCGGGGTTGAAGAGCACGGTGAGCCGGGCGAAGTCGCGCCAGCCCGCGTCCTTGAGGATCGCGAGCGAGTGCAGGATGACGGCGATGCCGCCCTTGTCGTCGGCGATTCCCGGGCCGTAGAGCTTGTTGCCGTCTTGCTTGTACGGCTCGGTGAGGAGCGTGTTGGCCGGATAGACCGTATCCATGTGGGCGATCAGCATGAGCTTTTTCGTTCCCGTGCCGCTGAAGCTGCCCTTGACGAGCCAGCCCGGGCCGCGCGTGGCCTTGAAGCGCTCGGTCGTCGCGCCTAGCGCCTTCAGGCGCGCTTCCGTGTAGTCGGCCATCTTCGCCAAGCCTTCCGCGTTGGCGCTGCCCGATTCGATCAGCACCATGTCCTTCAGGCTGGCGATGACGGCAGGCTGCTGCGCTTGCGCGGCAGCGTAGAGCGCGGCGTCGGGCGCGGCCTGCGCGGTGGCCGCTGCCGCTAGTGCGAAGGCGCAGGCGCCCAGGCGAGAGATCCGAGGGCTTCGTGCATTCATGGCTGTCATTGTCCGCGCCGGGCGCGGATCTCGGCGTCCTTCTTCGCGGCGCGCTGCGCCGCCGGCCGCGAGGTCACGCGCTCGACGTACGCCTTCACCTTCGGCGTCTCGGGAACGAGCTTGAACATCGTCGTCCAGCGCAGGGCCGAGCCCCACAGGACGTCGGCGGCGGTGAAGCGTTCGCCGAGCAGGTACGGTCCCCGCGCGAGCTGGTCGAACAGCGTCTTCAGCATCGTGTCGTAGTCGCCGTAGGGAGATGTCGCCGGCGGCGCGGGCTCACGCTTTTGCGAGCGATCGACGAGCGCCGGCTCGAACGACGAGCCGTAGAAGAACAGCCAGCGCAGGTACGGGCCGCGCAACGCGTCGCCGATCGCTGGCGTGATGCCGGCCTCGGGATAGAGGTCGGCGAGGTAGGTGTAGACGGCGCCCTGCTCGGTGACGAGCGCGCCGTCGTGGACGATCGCCGGCACCTTGCCCATCGGGTTCACGGCCAGGTAGCCGCTTTGCCGCTGCTCTCCTTTCTGCAGGTCGAGCACGCGCAGGTCGTAGTCGGCGCCCAGCTCCTCGAGCAGGAACAGGGTTCCCGCGGAGCGCGACTGCGGCGAGTGATAGAACGTGATCTTGCGGTCTGCCGCCATGGCGGGCTCCTTTGGCTGTCTGGCGCTGCCGGTGTCAACGCGGCGAGGAGTCGTCAGCATAGGCCGACTTCAGCTGCGCCGGTTTCTTCGAGCGCTTGCGCATCCGGATGTTGAGCGTCTCGACGGCGACCGAGAATGCCATCGCGAAGTAGATGTAGCCCTTGGGCACGTGATGGTCGAAGCCCTCGGCGATCAGCACCACGCCGACGACGACGAGGAACGCCAGCGCGAGCATCTTGATCGTCGGGTGGTGGTTGATGAAGCGGCCGATCGCGCCGGCGAACAGCATCATCAGGGCGACCGAGACGACGACGGCCGTGATCATCACGGCGAGCTGGTCGACCATTCCGACGGCGGTGATGATCGAGTCGAGCGAGAACACGATGTCGACAACGATCACCTGGCCGACGACGGCGAGGAAGTTCGCCTTCACCGCGGCGGCCGCGTGTCCTTCCACGCCTTCGAGCGACTGGTGGATCTCGCCCGTGCTCTTCCAGATCAGGAAGAGTCCGCCGGCGATCAGGATCAGCGCGCGTCCCGAGATCGGCTTGCCGAGCATGGAAAAGAGCGGCGCCGTCAGGCCGATGACGAACGACAGGACGAGCAGGAGGCCGACGCGCATGAACATCGCGAGAAACAGGCCGATCAGCCGGGCGCGCCGCTGCTCATCGGCGCGCAGCTTGTCGACGAGGATGGAGATGAAGACGATGTTGTCGATACCGAGCACGAGCTCGAGCGCGGTCAGCGTCGCCAGCGCGATCCAGGCCTGCGGATCGACGAGGAGCTGGAGCATCAGGAGCAGAAATGCGCGAAAGTGGCATCGAGGCGCGCCGTCATCGCTTCCTTCGCGGCGGCGTCGACGAAGCTCGCCTCGAAGCTGTTCTTCGCCAGCGCGTATGCCTCGGCCGCACCGAGCCGCGGCAGCGCCTCGAAGGTGGCGACGAAGTTGTCGTTGACGTAGCCGCCGAAATAGGCCGGATCGTCGGAGTTCACGGTCGCCTTCAGCCCCATCCGCAGGAGCTGG
>DATMGW010000113.1:0-2442 GCA_035555295.1 Caldimonas sp. | reverse complement strand
GAGAGCGTGAACGGAACGCCGAAGGCCGCGGCGGCGCGCGCGGCGAGGATCTCGCCGTCGGCGTGCTGCATGCCGAGCAGGCCGACCGGCGCCAACGCCACCGGCATGGCGACGTCCTGCCCGATCATCGTCGTGCGCACGCTGCGCTTCTCGATGTTCACCGCGACGCGCTGGCGCAGCTTGATCTGCTGCAGGTCGCTCTCGTTGGCGCGATAGGTGCTCTCCGTCCACGAGCCGGAATCGGCGTACTCGTAGAACATGCGCGGCACCCTGCGCTTGGCGAGCTCGCGCAGGTCTTCGATGTTCGTGATGACGGGGGCGTTCGGCGCGGCCATGGCATCGATCCTACGACAGCGGCTTCTCCCTCTCCCGAGACGGGAGAGGGTCGGGGTGAGGGTCAGCGCCTGCCATCACCCTCCCCCTCTCCCGCGAGCGGGAGAGGGGGAGGCGCCGTATCGAAGAGTGGCAGATCATCGCCCCTCGCGGATGGAGCTCGCGTCGCTTCGCTCTTGCGACGCGGCGGCACTGTGGCGACGCCGGCGACGAGATCGCTGAGCCTTTCCAGCGCCGAGGCGCGCACGCCGAGCAGGCGCAGGCGCCGCGCCAGGTCGACGCGCTTCAGGCATTGGCCGGCGGCGCGGCGGATCTCGCGTCCGTCGAGCGTGTGCGCGGGCAGCGTCAGGTCGCGGGTCGCTGTTCTGAAGTCGTCGAAGCGCAGCTTGATGCCGATCGTCTTCGCGGCGTAGCCCTTGCGCGCCAGGTCGCCGGCCAGTTGCGTGCACAGCTCGGTGAAGATTGCGCCCAGCTCGGCGCGGTCGCGCACGGCGTGCAGGTCGCGATCGAACGTGGTCTCGCGGCTGATCGACTGCGGTTCGCTCGAGGTGACGACGGGCCGCTCGTCGCGCCCGTGCGAAGCCTCGTGCAGCCAGGCGCCGAAGCTCTTGCCGAACTGCGCGACCAGCATCGCCGGATCGGCGGCGGCGACGTCGCCGATCGTGTGGATGCCGAGCCCGGCGAGCTTGGCCGCCGCCTTCGGACCGATGCCATTGACCTTGCGCGCCGCAAGCGGCCAGATCCGCGCCGGGATGTCGGTCTCTGCGAGCAGGGTCAGGCCGTCGGGCTTGTCGAGCTCGGATGCGATCTTCGACAGCAGCTTGTTCGGCGTGATGCCGATGGAGCAGCCGAGGCCGCTCGTCGCTTCGCGCACGGCGGCCTTCAGCGCCAGGCCGACGCTGCGGCCGCCGTCCTCGTGCGCATCCGCGACCTCGCTCAGGTCGACGTAGATCTCGTCGATGCCGCGGTCCTCGACGACCGATGCGACGCTGCGCACCGCGGCCTTGAAGAGGCGCGAGTACTTGCGGTACTCGTCGAAATCGACCGGCAGCAGCACCGCGTCGGGCGCAAGCACGGCCGACTTCATCATCCCCATCGCCGAGAAGACGCCGAGCTTCCTCGCCTCGTAGGTGCTCGTCGTGACGACGCCGCGGCCGACGTAGTCGCGCAGGGCGAAGAAGCTGCGCGTGCCGTCGGGCCGCCGGCGCGGCTGGCTGTCGCTGCCTCCGCCGATCACGACCGGCCGGCCGCGCAGCTCCGGATAGCGCAGCAGTTCGACCGACGCGTAGAAGGCGTCCATGTCGAGATGGGCGATGAGCCGGGGCACGGGGACGGGTTCGGAGCTTGCTCGGCAGCGATGGTAGGCTGTGCGGCGCAGACGCATGCCCAGGTCATCGCTGACGCACGCCAGGTCATGACACCCGACTCGACGACGATCCCGATCCGCTTCGCGACCCGATCGGATGCGCTCGCCATCGCCGAGATGTCGCGCGATCTCATCGAGCCGGGGCTGGGCTGGAGCTGGACCAAGGAGCGCGTGCTGCGCAGCCTTCGCCATCCCGATACCAATGCCGTGGTCGCGCTTCGCGAGGCCGACCGTGCCGGTTTCGGGATCATGAAATACGGCGAGGACGAAGCGCATCTTCTGCTCCTCGCGGTGCGGCCCGGGCACATGCGGCACGGCGTCGGACGCCGGCTCGTCGATTGGCTCGAAGCTTCGGCGCGCGTCGCCGGCATCGCCCGGGTGACGCTCGAGGCACGCTTCAGCAACGCCGCGGCACGCGCCTTCTACCTGCGCATGGGTTACGCGCAGACGCAGCTCCTTCCCGGCTACTACGGCGGCCGTGAGGCGAGCGTGCGCATGGTCAAGGAACTTGCCACGGGCCACGTCGACCGGCCCTTGGGCGAAAAGGGGGCGCCATGAAGCGTCGGCACATCGTGGCGTCGGCGCTCGTCGCGACAACGGCGTTCACGATGCCGGCATCGGCCGCCGACACGCCTGCCGGCGATGCGACGGCGTTGCCGCTGGCGGCGCGGCGCGTCCCGGCGAGCCCCGACGAGTGCGCGGTCTGGCGCCGCGAGCGCGCCTTCGCGCAAAGCGTCGAGACG
>DATMGW010000112.1:0-2239 GCA_035555295.1 Caldimonas sp. | reverse complement strand
CGGCCGAAGTCGCCGAGGTCGGCGCGTGCCATCAGGTAGCCGACGATGGCGCCCTCCAGTCGCGCCGTGAGCGAAACCCGGATCGCCGAGTCGTCCATCGCCTCGCCGAGTTTGGCGGCGATGTAGGCGGCGCGGTTGCGGCCGGTGATTTCGCGATCGATGCGCAGGATCTGCGGCAGGTCCTCGGGATGCATCGCCTGCACGTCGCAATGCGCGCGCTCTACGCGTTCGAAGTCGTTGCCCTGGGGCGCGCCGTAGTCGACTTCATGGCCCGGGGTCTCGGCGCTGCGCAGGTCCAATGCGTCGTTGCGCTCGGCCTGGTAGCCGTCGCCGACCGCGCAATCGACGATGTAGTTCGGCGCCAGTGTGAAGCCCACGGCACCGAGCCACGGCAGCATCCGATGCTGGTTCCAGGTCGCGGTGGTTCGCAATTCGTCGACGCCGTGGCGCCCCGCATATCGGCCCAGCGCGTCGATGAGCTGCGAGCCGATGCCGCGGTGCCGGCTTTCAGCTCGCACGCCGACGATTTCCAGGCGCAGTCCGGACTGGCGGCGACCGAATTCGCCTTCGATGCGGCGCGCCAGGATGTAGCCGACGAGCTCGTTCTTCGCGTCGACCGCGGCGAGCTGCACGTGCATCGACGGTTCCTTCAGCGCGGCCGCGAGCCGACGCTGGATATAGGCCCGGCGGGCGCGCCCTTCGATGGCGGCGTCGATCGTCACCACCGCGTCGAGATCGGCTTCGCTGAGGGCACGAATCGTGACTGGGTGCGATTCGGCGCTGGTCATGTGTCAACTCCTCGGAACAGAGCGGGGGCTGGACGTCGCACGGGCCAGGCTCGGCCAGTGGGTGGAACACAATAATGGTATTATGGTACCGGAATACCTCATAGCAGCACGCCGTTGTTGATGCAGCTCAAGCTGCCGTCGGGGTTCGAGCTTGCGGGGGCATCCTGTAGCCACGCATACGGCGCCACAGAACGATGAAGAAGACGGCGTACGCGGCCGCGCCCGCGGCGCCGATGCCAGCGGCCAACGCCGCCAGGACCGCGCTGTCGGCGAGCACCGCGAGCAGCAGGACCGCAAGTGCGCCCAGGTGGCAATGGAAGTGGATGGCGAGCGGGCGGCCGGCGGTCAGCGCCGATGGCGTCGGCGGGCGGTTGCCGCCGCGCGCCGTATGCATCGACGCCAGGAAGGGCAGGATGCGCTGCAGCATGCCGAGCAGAAAGCTCAGCAGCCAGCCGCCGATCAGCACGAGCCCGAACAGCGTCCGCACCCCGGCCAACGGCACGTCGAGCGCGACGGCCAGCGCGGCGGCCAGGCTCGCCGGCAGCGCGGCCCAGCCGACGCGAACCAGGGTGAACGAGCGCCCGAGCTCGCGCCGCATGCCGCTGCGCAGCGCCCCATGCATCAGCCGCAGATGCAATGCGACGGCGCCGCCGCCGAGGACCAGGGCGACGATGCGCAGCACCTGTGGTGCGACCCCGGCCGCTGCCAGCGCGGCCGCCGCCAGGGCCGCGACGACGAGCCCGCACGAGACCATGGCCTGCCGTTCGTCGGGCGCGGCGGAGAGGGCGAACATCGGGACCAGGATGTACGAGAGCCCGAACGCCAGCAGGCCCATGAAGCCGTAGGCCGCGAAGGCGATGTGCAGCGCCAGCGCGGTCGAGCGGTCGAGCAGCAACACGCCGAAATAGAGCGCCACCAGCGAAAGCGCGGCGGCCAGCATCACTAGCAATGCGCCGAGTGAAGCCCAGCCGTGCAGCACCACGCCCGGCATGCCGCGGGCGCCGCGCAGATTGGCGCCGAGCAACGCCGCCCAGGCCAGCATGGCAACCGCCACCGCGACCGAGCCCACGGCCATCGCTTGCGGCACCCCGGCGCCCATGCCGCAGGCCAGCACCGCCACCCCGGGCGCATACAGCCACCAGATCGCCGCCGGCAGGCGGGTCGAGCGCGCCGCCTGCCGGGTGGCCACCGGCAGCAACTGCAGGCTCGCCCCGATCGCGGTCATGGTGAGGACGCCGAGCGTGACCAGATGCAGTGCCGCCAGCGGCCAGCCGAGGCCGCCCGAAAAACGCGGGAAGCGGTCGGCTCCCGCGAGCAAGGCCAACCAGGCGAGCAGATGAAAGACGACCGCGGCACCGAAGTAGCGAAAGGGGATCGACATCGGCAGCAGGCGGCCCGTCGCCCCGACGAGGAACGTCCCCGCCAGCCGCGTCAAGGCGGCCTCTCGAGGC
>DATMGW010000111.1:0-7220 GCA_035555295.1 Caldimonas sp. | reverse complement strand
GATTCGGCCGCTCGCCGCCACGCCAAGGCCAAGCGCTTCGGCCGCGGCGAACGCGTGGTCACGTGCGCCGCAAACGTCGGCGCCCGTAGGCTCGTAGCCGAGGCCTCCGGCCATCCAATACAGCGCCATCAGAGCCACCTCAAGGGCGAAGGCCGGCTGGCTCTTCACGTGGTCGCGTGCGGCACGCACCAAGGTCTTTACGAGGCAACTACCTCTTCCGGGGCTGGGTCACGCCGAGCGGAACGCCGGTGTGATCGGCGCCGAAGTCCGCACGCGTCGCCCGATAAATACAGAAGGCTGGGGCACAACCTTAGCGAGGGCCTGGACCCGAATCCGCCTCAGGCGGTTTCATGAACGGCGGATGGCCTTTGTCGCGCCAGAAGTTGGCGGCCAAATCCTCAGACGTCACGCCCATCCCAGGGATCGGATCGCTTTGCGACAACGGCGCCTTCTTCGACCGACCAAGTCCTGTCAAGGCGCCTCCAATTGCCGCACCGAAGAGCGCCCCTACCGCACCAAGGACCGTCCGTGTCGCCCAATCGTCATTGGCGGCGGAGAGCAACCAGCGCGCCGACGGCGACGATCCCGATGAAGATGAGCTTTCGCATGATCGTCACCTCTTCAAGGCAGACCTTACCGCAACCGAGTTTGGACAGCTCGTCCAAATTGAAATGCGGCGCCGCAACAAGTGATACCCGGGTTCGCCCAGGTCCGCGCGCTATGGATGGTCCTTCAGAACGGCGCAACAGTCGTCTTCCCACGGGGTATGCCCTTCGACTCCTTCGCAGGCGATCGGGTCATGGCGCGAACAGGGCCTGCAAGGTCTGCAGAGTCGCGGCTAGCGTGGCCGGGCGCAGGGCACCCAAACGCTTGACCAACCGCACACGGTCGAGCGTTCTTATCTGATCGAGCACGATCAAGCCCTGTTTACCCTGGAAGGTGAGCGCAATGCGAAAGCGCGCGGGCCGCGACCCGGTTGTCATTGGCGCCACGATCACGGTGCGCAAGTGCGCGTTCATGTCGTCGGGCGAGACCACGACGCAGGGTCGGGTCTTCTGGATCTCACTGCCCACCGTTGGGTCGAGCTGGGCCAGCCAGATGTCGCCGGTCTTCATCACCAGACCAGTTCGTCGTCGCCCTCATTGGCGACCTCCGGCCAGACCAAAGCGTCGCCGCCAAGCTCGGCCAGGCGGCGCGCGTCATCGGCCCAGCCTTCACGTGGATTGCGGCGGACGGCGCGAATCTCGATCACACCGTCGCGCACCTGCAGGTCGGCCGTGCCCTCCAGGCCCACCTGAGCCAGGATCGGCTTGGGAATCAACACGCCCTGCGAGTTTCCCATCTTGCGGATTGCCACTTCCACGATCTGCTCCTTCCGACATGCAGTAAGCACAATGGTAGCACGGCGCAAGGCAACGAGTCGCCACTGAACCGCGCCGTTGTGCGGCTGAGCAACCTGGCCGGCGCATCGAGGTGCCGGCGTGTTGTTCGCCGCCCCTTTTAGGCAGACGCCAACCGAAACGCCGCAGCCATGGCATCCTGCGCCGCAACACCGAGACCGCTGTCGAAGAAGGCAGTACCAACGTCTACGCTGACCTGGGCTACGCCGACGCCGCCGAAATTCAACGCAAGTCGCAGCTTGCCGCCGAGATCGCTCGTGCGATCAAGTCCCGCCGCCTCACGCAACAGCACTGGAGGGATCGAGCTTCAGTTCGCCTCAGCCGGCCAACCGGCGCGCGGATTGACGGATGTGCCGCCAGGTGCCAGTACCCCCGTCGGTGACAATCGCGACGCAGAGCCGGCGGTGCCAGACCCGGCGGCCGCGGCAATGACAGAAGCGGGTATGAAAGCGGGCACGAAATGACGTCTGGCCTGCAACCATCCAGTACTGGCGCGGCCTGCCGCCGCGTCTTCCTGTTCAACGTCTGAGCGTCGCCGACCGGCGCGGCTGGTCGTTCGCTACCTGACCGGCTCCTACTTCACCTCGCTCGAGATGGCGGGTTGCTCGATCACCGTCAGCGCGGCCGACCCCGCCGCCCTGGCGCTCTGGGACGCGCCGGTGCACACGGCTGCGCTTCGCTGGAGCATGTAGAAAGACACGCCGATCGGCTCCCGCCGACGCCGTTGGGCGGCTGGAGCGGCGATTTGGCGTCGCGGCCGGTTATCGTTCGCTCTCGCGGGCCCGTGCCGGGCCGACGCGGAGTTACCGCTTGCCCCGAGACAACGCTCATCGTCCCTGCCGTGGCGCGCGCCGTCTTCAGGCACCCGTCCGCACCCGCTAGTCGGCGACCCGGAGTCCATGCCTTTCCACGCCGCACGATCGACGCCCTACCTTGCAGCCGACGCGTGGGCGCGCTGGATAGTGCCGTTCCTGCTGACGACGATCGCCTACGCGGCGGCGGGAATCGCCGCGCTGGCACTCGCGATCCCCCCCGGCTATTCGTCGCCGCTCTGTCCGGCCGCCGGCATCGCGCTCGCCAGCGTGCTCGTCTACGGTCGGCGAATGCTGGGTGCGGTGGCACTGGGCGCGTTCGGCGTCAATGCCGCGCTGATCGCGGCGCGCGGCGGCGCCGATGCCGGTGCGCTCGCCCTGCCCATGGTCCTCGCCTTCGGTGCAGCGCTGCAGGCCGGCGTCGGCGCAGCGCTCGTGCAGCGGTTCGTTCGCCAGCCGCTGACTCTCACGCAGCCCGCTGACGTCGCCCGGTTCGTCGCCTCGTGCGCGGCAAGCAGCGTCGTGTCGGCGAGCATCGCGGCGGCGATGCTGCGCTTCACCTCGGCCGTCCCGGAGGGTGGCTTGTTCTACGCCGCGCTGACCTGGTGGATCGGCGACCTGTCGGGCCTGCTGATCGCGACGCCGATCGCCCTGACGGTGATCGGTCGACCGGCGTCCGAATGGGCGCCGCGCCGCGTCCCGGTCGGCCTCACGCTCGGCCTCGTCACCGTGTTTCTCGCCCTCGGCATCGTCCAGCTCGGTCGCTGGAAGGACGAGCGGATTCGCGACAACTTCGAGCACGACGCGTCGAGCGCCTCGCTCATCCTCGTCACCCAGATGCAGGAGCCGTTGCGTGCGCTGGAGGCGCTGCGCGACGTCTTCATCGTGTCGCGCCAGCTGAATCGAAACGACATGCGCCTGGCGACCGAGAACTGGCTCGGCGGCGGTTCGGTACGGGCGATGGGCTGGAGCGAACGCGTCCACCATGACGATATCGCGGCGTTCGAAGCCCGCGCCCGCGCCGACGGCGCGCCCGGCTACCGCATCTACGATCGCCCGGATTCCGGTCCTGGCGGCAACGCGCTCGGCTTCGGGCTGCGCAGCGAGAACGCCGACGTGCTCGCGGTGCGCCACATCGAGCCGCTGCAGGACAACGCGGCGGCGCTCGGCGTCAACACGATGTCGATCCCGGCGGAGCGGGCCGCCGTCATCGCCGCCGTCGAGACCGGGCGCCCGACGGCGAGCGAGGCGTTTCGCCTGACCCAGCAAGGGGTCGACGACCGGCAGATGGGCGTCGTGATCTACCAGGCGATCTTCGACGGCGACGCGTCGTCGCCGGCGAGCCGGCGAGCCGCCTTGCGCGGCGTCGTCTTCGTCGCCCTGACGATGGATACGCAGCTCGAGCGTATCGCCGGCAAGGTGCCCGCCTACCTCGACCTCTGCATGGTCGACGCCGACCCTCTCGCGAAGCGGCGTCGCCTGGCCGGCCGCCCCGGCTGCGACGCCTCGCCCCTGGCCCTGGCCCACGAGAGGCCGTTCGACTTTGCCGGACGGCAATGGGACCTGCGCGTCTCGGCGAACGACGCCGCCGTCCCCGACGCCAAGGATCGCAGCGCCCTGGCCTTCGCCGTGGCCGGCCTGCTTTCTGCCGCCATGCTCGGCGCTTCGCTCCTGATCACGACCGGCCGGACGCGCCGGATCGAGAGCGCGGTGCGCGAAAGGACGGCCGCCCTGCGCGCCGAAGTCGGCGAGCGACACGTCGCCGAGGCAGCGCTGCGGGCGAGCGAGCAACGCTTCCGCAACATCCTGGACAACGTCCCGATCGGCGTCGTCTACACCGATCTGGCGGGCCGCGTCATCCAGGCGAATCCGCGCTTCTGCGAGCTGACGGGCTACACCGAAAGCGAGCTTGCCGCGCTCGCGCCCGACGCCCTGACGCACGGCGAGGACATGGCGCACGACGCAGAGCTGACGGCGCAGCTCATCGGCAGCGAGATTCCGATGTATCGCCGGCACAAGCGCTACGTCACCAAGGCCGGCGAGATCGTCTGGGTGCGGGCGACGGTGACGCTGCTGCGCGATCCGAACAACGAGCCGTGGCGAATCGTCGGCGTCGTCGAGGACATCACCGAGCATCTGCGCCTCGAGGAGGCCGAGCGCGCCCGCGAGGCCGCCGAGGCGTCGAACCAGGCGAAAAGCGAATTCCTGTCGCGCATGAGCCATGAGCTGCGCACCCCGCTCAATGCGATGCTCGGGTTCGCGCAGCTGCTCGAGATCGACCAGCGCCATCCGCTCGCGCCGGTGCAGCGGCCGTGGGTCGGGCAGATCCAGCAGGCGGGCTGGCATCTGCTCGAGATGATCAACGACGTCCTCGATCTCTCCCGGATCGAATCGGGCAACCTGCGCCTGCAGACGTCGACCCTGGACTTGTCCGAGCTCATCGCCTCGACGGTCGCGCTCGTCGCCAGCGACGCGGCGCGCCGCGACATCCGGATCAGCGAGGACCTGGCACCGGGGACGGCCGGAGTGATCGGCGACGCGACACGGGTCAAGCAGATCCTCACCAACCTGCTCAGCAACGCTGTCAAGTACAACTCCGAGGGCGGCCGGATTCACATCGCGAGCCGGCTGACGGCGCCCGACCGCGTCGAGGTCTCGATCACCGATACCGGCATGGGCATGACGGCGGCGCAGATGGACGAGCTCTTCAAGCCCTTCAACCGCCTGGGCCGCGAACGCTCTGCGCTGCAAGGCACCGGCATCGGCCTGGTCATCAGCCGGCGTCTGGCCGAGCTGATGGGCGGCTCGATCGGCGTGAAGAGCTTTCCGGGCGAGGGCTCGTCGTTCACCCTCAGGCTGCCGAAGGCGATCGACCCGGACACCGTGCGCTCGACGCTCGATTCGCTCGAGACGAGCCCGGCCGAATATCACCGGCGGATCGTCCACTACGTCGAAGACAACGAGACCAACGTCGAGGTCATGCGCGGCATCCTGGCGCAGCGGCCGCAGGTGCAGATGGAAGTCTCGGTGACCGGACTCGACGGCCTGGCGGCGGTGCGGGCGCGGCGGCCGCACCTGATCCTCCTCGACATGCACCTGCCCGACATCAGCGGCCTCGAGCTGCTACGCCATTTCAAGGCCGATCCCGACACGGCGGCAATTCCGGTCCTGATCGTCTCGGCCGACGCCCTGGCGCCGCAAATCGACGCCGCGCTTGCCGCCGGGGCGACGCGCTACCTGACCAAGCCGGTCGACGTCAACGAGCTGCTGATGGCGCTCGACGAACTGCTCGACCGCATGGACACGGCGTTCAGCTGACCCCCGGGCACCCGCCTTGCCCCAGCCCGATAGCGGGAGCCGATGGCGGTCATTGCCGGGCTCTTAGCACTCGGACCCGTCGAGTGCTAATATTTGTGGAACTGAAAGGGTCTTCAGGATGTCTGATAGCTCCATGAACACTTCCCCCGCCACCGCCCTGGCCGTCCGCGACCCGTGGGCAATGGTCCCGTCGCTGGGCAACCTCGACGCGTACATCAGTGCCATCAATCGCGTCCCCCTTCTGACCCAGGAAGAGGAAACGAGGTTCGCCCGGCAATTGCGCGCGACCGGCGACCTCGAGGCCGCCGGAAAGCTGGTCCTCTCGCACCTGCGCCTGGTCGTCTCGATCTCGCGCAAGTACCTGGGCTACGGGCTGCCGCACGGCGACCTGATCCAGGAAGGCAACGTCGGCCTGATGAAGGCCGTCAAGCGCTTCGACCCGGAGCAGGGTGTGCGCCTGGTCAGCTATGCCATGCACTGGATCAAGGCCGAGATCCACGAGTACATCCTGAAGAACTGGCGCATGGTCAAGGTCGCGACGACCAAGGCGCAGCGCAAGCTTTTCTTCAACCTGCGCTCGATGAAGCAGAGCATGAAGGACGACGCGACTGCCGAGAACACGCATCGCTCGACGCTGACGCAAGGCGAGGTCGACAGCCTGGCCCGGACGCTCAACGTCAAGCGCGAGGAAGTGCTCGAGATGGAGACGCGCCTGTCGGGCGGCGACGTCGCGCTCGAGCCGCAGAACGACGACGGCGAGGAAAGCTACGCGCCGATCGCCTACCTCGCCGACGATTCGAACGAGCCGACGCGCGTCCTCGAGGCGAAGAAGCGCGACTGGCTGGCCGGCGACGGCATCGCCCTGGCGCTCGACGCGCTCGATCCGCGCAGCCGCCGCATCGTCGAGGAGCGCTGGCTCAAGGTCAACGACGACAGCTCGGGAGGCATGACGCTGCACGATCTGGCCGGCGAGTACGGGGTCAGTGCCGAACGCATCCGCCAGATCGAAGTGGCGGCGATGAAGAAGATGAAGAAGGCGCTCGCCAGCGTGGCGTAAAGACCTATCCCGCACCGAAAACGGCCCCGTGGGGCCGTTCTTGATTTCAGCGAAGCGACCGCTTACGCCACGCCGAGGAGCTGCCGGACGTCGGCGGCCAGGGCCTTCGGATCGGCGCCGTACTGGACGTAGAGGCGTACCCGCCCCTCGGGGTCGAAGACGAACGAGGCGGCGCTGTGATCCATCGAGTAGCTGCCGGCGGTCTTGCCGGGCGCCTTGGCGTAAAAGACCTTGAACTCCTTGGCCGCCGCCGCCGTCTGCTCGGCCGAGCCGCGCAGGCCGACGAAGTCGGGGCCGAAGTTGGCGACGTAGGCCTTGAGGATCGCCGGCGTGTCGCGCTCCGGGTCGATCGTCACGAACACGACCTGCAGCCGCTCGGCAGCGGCACCGAGCGCGGCCTTGACCTGCGCCAGCTCGGCCATCGTCGTCGGGCAGAAGTCGGGGCAATGCGTGTAGCCGAAGAAGACGACGACGACCTTGCCTCTCCAGTCAGCCAGCGTCCGCGCCCGGCCGTCGGCATCGGGCAGCTCGAGGTGGCGGGCGAACTCGGCGCCCGTGATGTCGGTCGAGTGGAAGGTCGGCGCGTCGGGCTTGCCGCCGAGCCGGTCGCACCCAGCGAGCAGCGCCACGGCG
>DATMGW010000110.1:0-6308 GCA_035555295.1 Caldimonas sp. | reverse complement strand
TCGCCTGGGTCCTACTCGCGTCGCCGGGCCGGCTCGCCGGCGTTCGCGTCGCCGTCGCGCGGGCCGGCGCGGCGACGCTCGGGCTCGCGCTGTCCCTGCTGCGCGTGGCGGCGGGAACACTGCGCTGGGACGGCTCGGCCTGGACTGTCGCCGACGCCGCCACGCCCCACGCCGCGCCGACGTCGGGCGAGATCGAAGTGGCGATCGACCTCGGCGCCTTCCTGCTCCTGCGCTTCACGCCGCACGACGCGCCGGGGTGGCGCTCGGTGCGCCGCCTCCCGGCCGGGAGGCGCGGCCTCGAACGCGAATGGCACGCGTTTCGCTGTGCGCTATATTCGCCGCGGCCCACCACCGGCCCGTCCGGCGCCGCCGGTGCCACGCCCTCCTGAATGATCGCCCCGGACGCCGACGCCCCCCTGATCGAGCGCGTCAAGCAAGGCGACGTCAAAGCCTTCGAGATGCTGGTCGTCAAGTACCAGCGGCGCATCGAGCGGCTGATCGGCCGCATGGTTCGCGACGTCGATCTCGTTCCCGACATCGCCCAGGAGACCTTCATCCGCGCCTATCGCGCGATTCCCCAGTTCCGCGGCGACAGTGCCTTCTACACCTGGCTGTACCGGATCGCCGTCAACACGGCGAAGAAGGCGCTCATGGAGCTCAAGCGCGACCCGCTCGTCACCGAGGCGGCGCGGGCGAGCCGGGACGAGGAGGACGATTCGCCCCGCTTCGACAGCGAGCTGAGCGACGGCGCGACGCCGGAAGCGCTCCTGGCGAGCAAACAGATCGCCGCGGCAGTGAACTTTGCGATCGAAGGCTTGTCCGAAGAGCTGCGGCAGGCGATCACCTTGCGCGAGATCGAAGGTCTGAGCTACGAGGAAATCGCCGAGTTGATGCACTGCCCGATCGGCACGGTGCGTTCGCGGATTTTCAGGGCGCGCGAGGCGATCGCGGCGCGGCTGCGGCCGTTGCTCGACACTCGCGAGGGCGAGCGTTGGTGATGCGTGACGAGCGGCGGGCGCTTCGGCCCGCCGTTCGCATAGCGGTTTGATGGCGGAGAGCGACATGTCTTCTGGGGCGATCGAAGGTTCAGGAAGCGCCGAGCGGCTCTCGGCGCTCGTCGACGGCGAGCTCGACTCCGCCGCGGCCGCGGCGGTGTGCGAATCCTGGAAGCGCGAAGCCGAGCTGCGACGCAGCTGGCATGCCTACCAGCTGATCGGCGACGTGCTGCGCTCCGACGATCTCGCCGCGGGTGCGGGTCGCAACGTGGCGTTCCTGGTTGCGCTGCGCGCCCGGCTCGCCGCCGAGCCGGTCGTCCTGGCTCCCGCGCCGTTGCAGGAGCGGCCGCCTTCCCTGCCGATCCGTGCCGCCTCGGCGGCCGCGCGGCGGCGCTCGAGCCGCTGGATGCTCGGGTCGGCCATCGCCGCCGGCTTCATGCTCGTGATCGGCACCTTTGCCGTGCTGCGCCCGGGCACAGCACCTGCTCCCGGCGTTCCGGTGGCGAGCCTCGCCGGCCCTCCGCCCAGCGGCAGCAACGGCGCGATCCTGCGCGAAGCGTCGCTTCGCGAGGCGAGCGATTTGCCCGGCAGCGCCGTCGTCAACGCCAGGGTCATTCGCGACGCCCGTCTCGAACGCTATCTCGCGGCCCACAAGCAGTTCTCCGGTTCGTCGGCGCTGGGCGTCCCTTCGGCGTTCCTGCGCAGCTCGACGCTCGACGCCGACGCGCGCTGAGCGTCGGTCGCCGTCCCTACATGCTGCAACGCACCCTCGTTCCGCTCACGCTGGCCTGGGTGGTGGCATGGGGGACGACGGCGGCGCTGGCCGCGGGGCCGGCGCCAGCCAACGAAGTGCGAGGCTGGCTGCTGCGCATCCACGAGGCGGCCAGCCACCGCAACTTCCAGGGCACTTTCGTCGTCAGCGGCGGGGGCGCCGTGGCCAGCGCCCGCATCTCGCATTTCTACGACGGGCCGAACCAGTTCGAGCGAATCGAGTCGCTCGATGGCCGGCAGCGCAAGGTGTACCGCCACAACGACGTCGTGTACACCGTCTGGCCGGCCAGCCACGTCGCGATGATCGAACAGCGAGGCTTGCTCAATTCCTTCCCGGCGTTGCTCCAGGCGGGCGATGACGGCCTGGCCGACTGGTACGAAGTGCAGCCGCAGGGGATCGAGCGCGTCGCCGGCCACGAGGCGAACGTCCTCGTGGTGAAGCCGCGAGACAGCTATCGCTACGGCTATCGCCTGTGGGCCGATCGCGACTCGGGTCTGCTGCTGCGCGCCGAAGTGATCGGCGAGGGCGGTGAAGTGCTCGAGACGTCGGCCTTCTCGGACGTCGCGATCGGCGTGCGGCCGCAGCCGGACAGCGTCGTGCAGGCGATGCGCCGCCTCGACGGCTATCGAATCGTCAGGCCCGTCCTCACGCCGACGCGGCTCGAGAACGAGGGCTGGACCATGCGCCAGCTCGCGCCCGGGTTCAGGCCTGTGGGCTGCGTCAGCCGGCAGATCGAGACGCCGGGCGAAGCGAGTGCCGATCCGGCGCTCCCGCCGGTGATCCAGGCGATCTTCTCGGACGGGCTCACCTACGTCTCGGTCTTCATCGAGCCGTATCTGGCCGATCACCACGGCCGGCCGATGCTGGCGGCGCTCGGCGCGACCCTGACGCTGAGCCAGCGCCAAGGCGACTGGTGGGTGACCGTCGTCGGTGACACGCCGCCGGCGACGCTCAAGATGTTTGCCGGCGCGCTCGAGCGCCGCAAGCCGTAGGCCGCGCATACGACCTCCGGCCGCTGCACACTTACAGCTTCATCAACTGGCAACGAATCGACTCGATGATGCTCCGCTTGAAAGAATCCCTTCTCTCGCCGGGCGCTCGCGCCGGCCGCTTCGGCTTTGCCGCGCTGCTCCTGACCCTCGGCCTGCTCGGAGCGGGCTCGCCTGCGCCGGTGGCGGCGCAAGGGCCGCCCGATTTCACGGAGCTGGTCGAAAGGGTCGGGCCGGCCGTCGTCAATATCCGCACGACCGAGCGCAGCCGGATCGCACGCAACGTCCCCGGCGACATGGACGAGGACATGCTCGAGTTCTTCCGCCGTTTCGGCCTGCCGATGCCGAACCGGCCGAACCCGCGCTCGCCGCAGCAGCCGGGCGAGGGCGACGCGCAGCCGCGCGGGGTGGGCTCGGGATTCATCCTCACCGCCGACGGCTACGTCATGACGAACGCGCACGTCGTCGATGGGGCCGACGAAGTTATCGTGACTCTCGCCGACAAGCGGGAGTTCAAGGCCAAACCCATCGGCGCCGATAAGCGCTCCGACGTCGCGCTCGTCAAGATCGAGGCGAGCGGCCTGCCGACGGTGCGCATCGGCGACGTGGCCAAGCTCAAGGTCGGCGAATGGGTCATCGCCATCGGGTCGCCGTTCGGGCTCGAAAGCACCGTTACCGCGGGGATCGTCAGCGCCAAGTCGCGCGACACGGGCGAGTTGCTGCCCCTGATCCAGACCGACGTGGCGATCAACCCCGGCAACTCCGGCGGCCCCCTGATCAACATGCGCGGCGAAGTCGTCGGCATCAACTCGCAGATCTACAGCCGCTCGGGTGGCTACATGGGGATCTCGTTCGCGATTCCGATCGACGAGGCCACGCGCGTGTCGGAGCAGTTGCGCACCGGTGGCCGGGTGATCCGCGGCCGCATCGGCGTCGTCATCGACCGCGTCACCCGCGAAGTCGCTGAGTCGATCGGCCTCGGCAAGCCGACCGGCGCGCTGGTGCGCACGGTCGAGGCGGGCGGCCCGGCGGAGAAGGCCGGCGTCGAGGCAGGCGACATCATCACCAAGGTCGACGCCAAGGCGGTCGAGACCTCGGTCGAGCTGCCGCGCCTCATCGGCAGCATCAAGCCGGGCAACAAGGCGACCTTGCAGGTCTTCCGGCGCGGCACCTATCGTGACCTGTCCGTCGTCGTCGCCGAGCTCGAGCCCGAACGCAGCGCCGCGCGCCATGCGCCAGAGCGCGACGACGCCAAGCCGCCCGCGGTCGTCAGCACGCTCGGTCTGGCCGTGTCGGATCTGACCGATGCGCAGAAGCGCGAGTTGAAGGTCAAGAATGGCGTCCGCGTCGACACCGCGGAAGGCGTGGCAGCTCGCGCCGGCGTCCGTGAAGGCGACGTGATCGTCACGGTCGACAACGTCGAGGTCGTCAGCGCCAAGCAATTCGATGCGGCCGTCGCCAAGCTCGACAAGAGCAAGCCCGTCACCTTGCTGGTGCGGCGCGGCGAGGCTGCGAACTTCCTGATCCTGCGCCCGTCGCGTTGAGGTTCCAGTGACTTCGGGTTAACCCGATAAGATAGTGGGCGGTCGCCAACCAGGGTGATGCGCAGCGGCTCGTCAACCCGGCTTCGGCGGCATATGGAAAGGGACGATTTGGCGTTCCTGCCTCTGTCGCCACAGAGGCGAAGATTGCCCCCAGCGGGTCCACAGGCATATGTGGATAAACTGTGGAGTAAAATGCGTGTTGGCGCCTTGCAACGGCGAGAAATCAAGCATTGGCGCGGCTTGCCGCAGGGTCCTTTTGGCTACAATGAAGTCCCAACAAGCAGTTGCCATACGTTTTGTTGGAAGGCGCGTCAATCGTTCGACGTGCCTTTTTTTTGGTTGCAGCACGGCCCTTCGGGCCTTCACATCGCTACGCGATGTGAGCTTGCACCGCAACGGCTTCGCCGTTGTAGCTCTAGCCTGATGCTCACTGCCGACACGTCGGCGCACGCATGGATCTGATCCGCAATTTTTCGATCATCGCGCACATCGACCATGGCAAGTCGACGCTGGCGGATCGGCTGATCCAGCGTTGCGGGGGGTTGAGCGACCGGGAAATGGAAGCCCAGGTGCTCGACTCGATGGATCTCGAGCGCGAGCGCGGCATCACGATCAAGGCGCAGACCGCCGCGCTGCAATACACGGCGCGCGACGGCCGCACCTACAACCTCAATCTCATCGACACGCCCGGCCACGTCGACTTCTCCTACGAGGTCAGCCGGTCGCTCTCGGCCTGCGAGGGCGCGTTGCTCGTCGTCGACGCCAGCCAGGGCGTCGAGGCGCAGACGGTCGCGAACTGCTACACCGCGCTCGAGCTCGGAGTCGAGGTCGTCCCGGTGCTCAACAAGATGGATTTGCCGCAGGCCGACCCTGCCGCGGCCCGCGCCGAAATCGAGGACGTGATCGGGATCGACGCCGACGACGCCATTCCCTGCAGCGCCAAGACCGGCGAGGGGATCGACGAGATCCTGGAGGCCGTCGTCCACCGCATGCCGGCGCCGCGCGGCCGGCCGGACGCGCCCCTGCGCGCCATGATCGTCGATTCCTGGTTCGACAACTACGTCGGCGTCGTCATGCTCGTGCGCGTCGTCGACGGGTCGCTCTCGAAGGGCGAGCGGATCCGCCTGATGGCGAGCGACGCGGTCTTCAGCGCCGAGCAGCTCGGCGTCTTCACGCCGAACTCGGTGCCCCGCGACAAGCTCTGCGCCGGCGAGGTCGGCTTCGTCATTGCCGGCATCAAGGAACTGCACGCGGCCAAGGTCGGCGACACGATCACGATCGAGAAGAAACTGCCGAACAACCTGGGCGTCGCCACCGTACCCTTGCCCGGCTTCAAGGAAATCCAGCCGCAGGTCTTCGCCGGCCTTTATCCTACCGAGGCGAGCGAGTACGACCAGCTGCGCGACGCCCTCGAGAAGCTGAAGCTGAACGATTCGTCGCTGCGCTACGAGCCCGAGGTGAGCCAGGCGCTCGGTTTCGGCTTCCGCTGCGGCTTCCTCGGCCTCCTGCACATGGAGATCGTCCAGGAGCGGCTCGAGCGCGAATTCGACCAGGACCTGATCACGACGGCGCCTTCGGTCGTCTACCAGGTCGCACTCAACGACGGCACGGTCATCCAGATCGAGAACCCGTCGAAGATGCCCGATCTCGGCCGCGTCGCCGAGATCCGCGAGCCGATCGTCACCGTCCACCTCTACATGCCGCAGGAGTACGTCGGACCGGTGATGACGCTGGCCAACCAGAAGCGCGGCGAGCAGAAGAACATGGCCTACCACGGCCGCCAGGTCCTGCTCACCTACGAGATGCCGCTCGCGGAGATCGTGCTCGACTTCTTCGACAAGCTGAAGAGCGTCTCGCGCGGCTACGCGTCGATGGACTACGAGTTCAAGGAATACCGGGCTTCCGACGTCGTCAAGGTGGACCTGCTGATCAACGGCGACCGCATCGACGCGCTGTCCATCATCGTGCACCGCGCCCAGAGCCAGTACCGCGGCCGGGCCGTCGCGGC
>DATMGW010000109.1:0-6263 GCA_035555295.1 Caldimonas sp. | reverse complement strand
AGCCCAGGTGCAGCCGGTCCTGACCTCCCTGTCGCAGGTCTTCAACCTGTGGCTGCGCGACGGCCTGACCGGCCAGCCGGTGCAGATCATCGACACGTTGGCGCTCTTCCAGAACCTGACGGCCAACTCGGCCGCGCTCGGCTTCGTGAACACGACGACTCCGGCGTGCGACCCGACCAAGATCAGGGCCATCACCGGCGGTGCCGTCACCGACGGTTCCTCGCTCTTTTGCAACGCCACGCCGGGTGCGCCGTACAACGGGCTGGTTACCGGCGCCGACGTGAACACCTGGTTCTTCGCCGACAGCGTGCACCCGACGACCGGAGGCCACAAGGCCATCAGCGACGCGTTCACGACGCAGCTGCACGCGTTCGGCTGGATCTGACCTTCGCAACGAGGCGACATTCCATGAAGAAAATCCATTCGTTCGCGCTCGCGGCGGCCCTCGCTCTCGGGTTCACCGCCGCCCAGGCCCAGGACGGCAACAGCATCGTCAAGGTCGGCGTCACGGAGTACACCACGCACTCGCAGACGAACGGCATCAGCGGCATCGGCGTGCCCCCCGGCGCCGACGCGGAGACCGGCAACGCGACGACCGTGATCTTCGTCTACGAGCGGCTGTTCACGCCGAACATCGGCCTCGAATTCGTGCTCGGCATCCCGCCGACGATCAAGGCCAAGGCCACGGGCAGCGTCGCCTTCCTCGGCGACGACGTCCTCTCGGCGAAGAATCTGGCGCCGACGGTGCTCCTCAACTACCACTTCGGAGCGCCGGGCGACACCTGGCGCCCGTACCTCGGCGCCGGCATGAACTACACGCGCTTCATCAGCATCAAGTCGAAACTGGCCAGCGACGTCAAGATGGGCGACTCGTACGGGTATGCGGTGCAGGCCGGCATCAATTACGCGCTGACGAAGGACGTCGCCCTGTTCGCCAGCATCGCCAAGCTCGACGTCAAGAGCAAGCTCGTGGCCGCGGGCGCCACGGTGCTGACGACGAAGATCGACTTCAGACCGATCGTCTATTCGGCCGGCGTCGCGTACCAGTTCTGACGGGGCCCTCGGCACCAGGCTGGCCGCCTCGTCAGCCCTGGATGCGGACGGCGTGCTCCCAGCGATCGAGCTCGCCGAGGTTGGGTCGCAGGTCCTGCCACGTCGCCTCGGGATCGCCCAGGCCCTTGCGCAGCTCGCCGGCCTTGTTCCAGTCGGGAGTCCAGATGGCGTGCAGGTCGCGCAACTGCTTGAACATCGGGATGATCTCGTCGACGTTGCGGGAGCTCCCCGGGTGATGCAGCTCCTTGATCTTCGCGAACATGTCGTCCTGCGACAGTTTGTATTGCTGGCAGGTCTTGAGAAGGCGCCGGTATTCCGCCTCGTGGTCGGCACGCTCCACCTCGGCGCCGCGCGCGCCGCTGATCTCTCGCATCTTCGCCTGCACCTCGCCCTTTCGCCGGGTAATGGCTGAAAGCATCTCGGCGCGCACCGCCGGGTGCGAGAAGTTCTTCGCTCCTCCGACGCCCTGGTTCAGCTTCTCGATCGCATCGAAAGTGGTCTTCGCGAAAGGACCGGCCTTCTCGGCACCTTCCTTCTTCAGCACCGCGTCGATCGGCGCGAGCGGGTCGCCGACGACGAGCGCCTCGTAGTCCTTCTTCAGCTTCTCCAGGCCCTCGGGGAACTCGTAGCGCGTGCCCGTGGAGACCTTGCCGTCGGGGCGCAGGAAATAGTTGACCATGTCGAGGCGACCGTTGTCGCCACCGACGAAGCGCGACATCTCGGCGGCGACGACGCGGCGATCGCCGCCGGCGGCGACGATCGCGCGTCCGGCCTTTTCCCAGTCGGCGAGCGCGCTCGGGCTGGTCGCGCCGTGCATCCACTTGTTGAAGTTCGCGCAGGCCATCTTGCCGAGCGCGTCGAAGTCCGAGCTGCTGAGGTGAAGGGTCTCGCTCGCCTTCCTTTCGACCTCGTCTTCCTCGCCGCCTCCGGTCGCCTTGGCCAGAGCGCCGGTCTTCTTCTTCTCGCCGAGAAACGGCACCTTCGAGCGGACGAGCTTGCCGACATCGGTCGACGTGCGCTTGCGCCGCAGGTCCATCTGCGCATTGCCTTCGCCGTCGATCTCGGCCTCGGCCTCGTCGTCCACCGAGTCGCCGATCTTGGTTCCGCCGATCTCGATCGCACCACCGGCGCTGGCCGTGCCGGTGACCTTGCGATGCTTCAGGTTCCCTTTGCCGTCGGTGGTCGTCTCGTCGGCGACGCCGGTGCCGAGATGGATGCCCGCCTTGACGCCGCCGATGCCCATGCTCACCGCCTGCGTATCCGCGACGGACTTGCCGACCGTCTTCTCGGTCACCGTTTCAGGGTGCGCCTTCGCGAAGGCGTCGTAGTCGGCTTGGCTCTTGCACGCCGCGAGCCCCTGGCGCAGCTTGCCGCCCTTGTCCTTGTCCGGGTCGACGTGAATGAGGTAGCCGGTCGATGTCGCTGCGGTGTGCGAACCGCCGATCGAGCCTTCGACGACGCCCGAGCTGACGCCGACCTTGCCCGAACGCGTGCTCTTGCTCGAGCCCTTCAGCTCGTAGTCGAGCCCGCCGTCTTCGCCGCGCGTGACCTTGGCCGAGTGGTCGTCGGTCCGCTCGATTCCGCCCTCGAGCGACACCGCCTTGATGCCGACCTTCGCCTTGCCGCCGACCGAGGTCCCGCCTCCGACCGCGAGCGAATCGCCCTTTTTCAGCTTGTCGAGTGCGGCGGCGTCGAGGGCGTTGCCGCCACCCGAATAGAGTCGTTGCGCGGCTTGCCAGCCCTCCTTGACGCCGGCGTGGATGATCGCGAACTCCTTGTGCGTGGCCGCCGCGGTTCCGCCCGAGGAGGCTGCTTCGAGCGCCTTCATGTACTCCGCGGCTTCGGCCGCCGGCAGCCGGTGCTCGCACTTCATGAACACGGTCTTGCCCGCCTTGGCTTCGATTCCCGCCGAGGCCGGCCCATCCTTCTTCGCGTGGCCTGCCGAGACGGCCAGCGACGCGCCGAGGTTGACCTCGAGCGTGACGACATAGAAGGGCGGATCGCCCTTGGGCTCGCCGATGTTGCAGACGATGTTGGCGTTCAGGCCGGCCACGGCTCCGGTCTTGACACCGCTCGGCCGCTCCCGCGAGACCGACGCCGTGCCCTCGCCGTAGCCGCCGGAGCCGTCCTTGCCGCTGATGAGCCCGCCCTTGCCCTTGGCGCCCCTGGACGTCGCGACTCCCGAGGCGTCGGTCCGGGTCGTCTCCTTTCCGTACACGCCGCCGAGCTTGCCTTCACCGCGCTCGATGCCGCCGCTCGTCTTGTCGGACGACGACGAGCCGTCGCGGCTCGTCGTCGTGGTCGTCTTCGACCCGCTCACGCCTTCCTTGCCGATCTCGATCTCGGAGCTCTTCTCCAGCTTGGTCTTCTTGCCGTCGGCGTGCTCGACCTCGATCGACTTCTTGTGCTCCTGCGTGACCTTGCCCGTCGTCGAGACGCTGGTCTTCTTCTCTTCCTCGGTCTTGACCGATCCCTTGTCGAAGGTCACCTCGGTCTCGCGCTTGTTCGTCGACGTCACGCCGTCGAGGCCCCAGGTGCGCGTCTTCTCGGTCTTGTCGACCACCGCCGCGCCGTCGGTGTACGACGTGGCCGTCGTCGTCTCGTGCTTCTCGCCCTTCTTCTTCGACAGGTCCTGCTCGTGCAGGTCGACCTCGGTCGTCTTGGCGACCTGCGTCGCCGACTTGTGCCGGGCCAGGATCGCCACGTATTCCTCGTTGCCCGTCGCCGGGTTGTCGAGCGCTTCGGCGTCCTTGCCGAGCTCGTCGATCTCCTTCTGCATGTCGGCCATCTTCTTGTCGAGCAGCTTCTTCTTCGCCTCGAGCTCGACCTTCTTCGGGCCGGTCGCGGCGGCGACGACTTCGGCAACCTTGGGCTCCAGCTTCGAGAGCTTCGTCAACTCCTCGCGCGTCGTCTTCAGGTGGTGCTCGATCTTCCCCCTCAGGGCGAGCGCCGCCTTGCGCGCCGCGTCGCTCTCGTCGTCGGCATGCGTGCCCTGGGCCTTCGACGCGGCGGCCGATGCGGCAGCGTGCCGATCGGCGGGCTTGGCTGCCGCGGCGGCGGCGTGCCGATCGGTCGGCGGCCCGGCGGCCGCGGCGCGTTGGGCGATCGCGTTGGCGACGTTCTTCGACACCCGCAGGCCCAGGTTCTCGAGCAATCTCATGTGTCCTCCCTGAGACGAAGCGGCCTGCAGGCCGCTCGAAAACGATCCGCGCGCGCGACGCCCCTGATCTACTTGGCCACCGTCACCCACGCAACCTCGAGCCAGTTGTCGGCCCGATGCACGACATTGACGTTGGACCGCGCCGCCCAGGGGATGACTTGGCGATGCAGCGGCAGCGTCGTGAACTGCTCCTTGTATTCGCGCAGCGCCGCCTTGACGAGCTCCTCGCGCTTCTTCGGGTCGGCCTCGACGCTCGACTGCGCCGCGAGCGCGTCGAACTTGTCGTTCCTCGAGTGGCCGTAGTTGTAGAAGCCGACGCCTTTTTCGCCGAGGTTGTTGCGCAGCACCGGGGTCATCACGACCTCGGCGTCGGTGACGGCGCCGCCCCAGCCGAGCATGTACATGCTGAAGTCGTACTTCTCGAGCTTGGGGAAGTAGGTGGCACGCGGCTGCGCCACGACCTTGACCTTGACCTTGAGCTGCGCCCACATGCCGGCCAGCGCAATGCAGATCTGCTCGTCGTTGACGTAGCGGTTGTTCGGGCAGTCGAGCTGGATCTCGAAGCCGTCGGGATAGCCGGCGTCGGCCAGCAGCTTCCTCGCCGCCGCCACGTCGTAGGGGAAGCGCTTCTCGATCTCGGGATCGTTGTAGTCGCCGAGCGGCGAAGGCGTCATCGCCCCGGTCGGAAAGCTCTGCCCGTTCATGAGCTTGGCCTTCATCGTCTCGATGTCGATCGCCTGGTAGAGCGCCTTGCGGACGCGGATGTCCTTGAGCGGGTTCTTGCCCTTGACGCTGCTGTAGAGCAATTCGTCCCGGCCCTGGTCCATGCCGATGAAGACGATGCGGTTCTCCGGGCCGTCGATCACCTTCACGCCGGGGGTGGTGCGCAGGCGAGCCAGGTCGCGCGGCGCCGGGTCGAGGACGAAATCGATCTCGCCCGAGACGAGCGCGGCGTTGCGCGTCGCGTCGTTGGCGATCGGCGTGTAGACGATCTCCTGCACGTTTCCTTCGATCTTTCCCCAGTAGTTCGGGTTGCGCCTGTAGACCGTCTTGATCCCGGGCGCGCGGCTCACGAGCATGTAGGGTCCAGTCCCGTTCGAGTTCAGCGAGGTGAAGCTTTCTTCCTTGTTCGCGAAGTCGAGCGGCTTGGTGACGCGGTTCTTCTCGCTCCAGCTCTTGCTCATGATCCAGAGCGTGTCGAGGTGCTCGAGGAAGATCGGGTTGACCGCGGGCAGCGTGAACTCGACCGTCAGGTCGTCGATCTTCCTGGCGGTGCCGACGCCGGCGGCGTAGTTGTTGATCTGCGAGGTCTTTTCCTGGCCGCGCTGGATCGAATAGACGACGTCGTCGGCGCTGAACGGCGAGCCGTCGTGGAACTTGACGCCGGGGCGCAGCTTGAAGCGCCAGAGCAGCGGCGAGACCTGCTGCCACTCGGTAGCGAGCGAAGGAACGATCTTCAACTGCTTGTCGCGGGTCGTCAGCCGCTCGTAGACCTGACCATTCATCATGTTGGTCATCGACTCGTTCTGCGAGTGCGGGTCCATCGTCTGCGGATCGCCCTGGCTCGCCCAGCGAAGGGTCTGGGCCTGCGCGCCCGCGGCAGCGAGCGCGGCGGCGAGCGCGACCGGCAGGAATCGTTTCATGGAGCGGCTCCGGCGAGGACTTCGGCGACGAGCGCGCAGTGTAGAGCCGGCGCCGCGTCGCCGAGAAGGGGCCCTTGCGGGGGACCTAGCGGAACTCGTCGAGCTGGACGGTCTTGATTTCGCCGGGCAGCGACGACAGGTAGGCGGCGAGCGCCTTGATCTCGACGTGCGTGAACGGCCTCGCCATTCCCATCATGACCGGGTTGCTGCGGCCGATCCGCGCGTTGTGGTCGGTCTGGTACGCCTTCAGCGCGGCGTAGAGGTAGTCGGCGTACTGGCCGGCGAGCTTGGGGTAGCTCGGGTCGATCGGCGTCGAGTAGTTCGCTCCGTGGCACGACGCGCAGTTCGCCTGCGCGAGCAGCTTGGCGACGTTCTCGGGCGGCGCCTCCGCCGGCTTGGCCGGCGCC
>DATMGW010000108.1:0-4759 GCA_035555295.1 Caldimonas sp. | reverse complement strand
CGAGCCGAGCCGCTTCAGCTTCTGATGCACCCGCAGCCTGTCGCCCGGATGGCCCGTCACGACGCCTGCAACGCGCAAGTCGTCGCATTGCGCAGGCCAAGGGAGCTCGATTCAGCCTATAACCTCGCCGGCGCCGAAGTCGCCGTGCCGCTCGCCGTCGCGCACGACGACTCGCGACCGTGAAAAGAACCCTCCAGGGAACCTCCATGCCCCTCTTGCGCTTCCCATCCCGGCTCTTCATCGCGGCCGCGGCCGCCTGCGCGGCACTTGTACCGACGAGCGGGCAGGCGCAATCGCTGCTCGAGCTGTACCAGGCGGCGCACGCCTACGACGCGAGCTATCTGTCGGCGCGCGCCCTCTACGACTCAGCGCCGTTTCGCGTCGAGCAGACGCGCGCGCTGATGCGCCCGAGCGTCTCGGTCAGCGCCGGCGCCGCGCGCACGACGACCAATCCGCCGATCCTTCAGAGTTACGACAGCAATACCTTGTCGGCGACGCTGAGCGGTCGGCAACCACTCTTCAACCGCCCCAACGCGGCGGCGATCGCGCAGTCCGAGCGTTCGCTCGAATCGTCGCTCGCCGACCTCGACATTGCGGAGCAGGACCTCCTGCTGCGCGTCAGCCAGGCCTACTTCGACGTTCTCGGCGCGCAGGACACGCTCGAGACGACGCGCGCCAACAAGACGGCGATCGCCGAGCAGCTCGCCTCGGCCAAGCGCAACTTCGAGGTCGGGACAGCGACGATCACCGACACGCGCGAAGCGCAGGCGCGCTTCGACCTGGCGACGGCGCAGGAGATCGCCGCCGACAACGATCTGGTGACGAAACGGATCGCGCTCGACCAGCTGGTCGGCCGCAGCAACGTCGTTCCCAAGCAGCTCGCCGTGCCCGTCGCGTTGCCGGCGCCCGCGACCGGCGTCGACGACCTCGTCGCCCACGCCGCCGAGGAGCATCCGACGGTGCGGCGTGCCCAGGTCGCTTATGACATCGCTCGGCTCGAGACCGAAAAGGCGCGCGCCCAGGCGCTGCCGACGCTCGATGCGGTCGCCTCGTTCGGCGGTGGGCGCAGCACCATCGCGGCCAACGTCAGCGGGCCGAACACGGGAACGAGCATCGGCGTGCAATTGAATCTGCCGCTGTTCACCGGCGGGTCGATCCAGAACCGGATCAAGGAGACGCTCGCGCTCGAGGAGAAATCGCGCAACGATCTCGACGCGGCCCGGCGCGGCGTGATACAGGCGACGCGGCAGGCGTACTACACGCTGCTATCGGGCGCGGCGCAGGTCAAGGCGCTCGAGGCCGCGGAAGCCTCGAGCCAGTTAGCGCTCGAAGCGACACAGCTCGGTTACCGCGTCGGCATCCGCGTCAACGTCGACGTGCTCAACGCGCAAAGCCAGCTCTACCAAACCCGACGCGACCTCGCGCGCGCCCGCTACGACGTGCTGCTCGAGACGCTGCGCCTGAGCCAGGCTGCGGGGCGACTGACGCCTAGCGACGTACTCGCGATAGATCGCCTGCTGGCGCCCTGAGGCGCTGCGCGCCTCAGGGCGCGTTGCGCCCATGCAGGATTGCTCCCTCCCCGCTTCGCTCCCTCCCTCCGGGAGGGAGGGGCGGGCTCCTGCGGAGCCCCTTTCGGGCCAAGGCACATTTCTTGACGCGGGAAACACGCTGTCTTGACACGAGGCGACGACAATCGCCGGACTCGACGGAAGGACACGCATGGCCTCGATGCAGTCGGCGATCGCAGCGCACCGCTTCGGCCTCGGCGAAGCGAATCTCGCGGTCGTCGACGCCGACCCGCGCGGCTGGCTCGCGGCGCAGATCGGTCCGGCCGACGCGCCGCGCGGCAGCGGCCTCCTCGATACCCGGCAGGCGCTCGAGCTCGTCGCGGCCGAACGCGACAAGCGCCAGCTCGCGAAGAACCCGCCGCCCGGCATGACGGCCGAGCAGCTGATCGGCGGCCACTACCGCGAGGTGATCGTCGCCGATGCGCGATCTCGCCTGGCCACCGCCGCACTGACGCAGCGCCCCTTCGCGGAACGCCTGCAGGCGTTCTGGGCCAACCACTTCACCGTCTCGCTGCTGAAAGGCACGGCGCGCGGCCTCGTCGGCGCCTTCGAGCGCGATGCGATCCGGCCGAACATCGCCGGGCGCTTCGAGACCCTGCTCGTCGCCGCGACGACGCATCCGGCGATGCTGCGCTACCTCGACAACTGGCTGTCGGCCGGGCCCGATTCGCGCGTCGTCGCATTCGAGGCGAGGCGCGCCGCGCGCCGCGAGGAAGGGCCGCGTGTCAGCGGCCTCAACGAGAACCTCGCCCGCGAGGTGCTGGAGCTGCACACGCTCGGCGCCGAGAGCGCGCGCGGCGGCGTCTACACGCAGGCCGACGTGACGGCGTTCGCCGCGGTGCTGACCGGCTGGCGAGTCGCTCGCGATCCCGATCCAGGCGCTCCCGTCTTCGATCCGAACTGGCACGAGCCGGGTCGAAAGACCGTGCTCGGCAAGAGCTACGGAGAAGGAGCCGACGCGCTGCGCCAGGTCCTGCACGACCTGGCTCGCCATCCGGCGACAGCGCGCTTCGTCTCGACCAAGCTGGCGCGCCATTTCGTCGCCGACGATCCGCCGCCGGCCCTCGTCGATCGCCTGACCGCGGCCTACCTGAAGAGCGATGGCCTGCTCGCCGAGGTCTACCGCGAGCTGATTCGCGACGACGCGTCGTGGCACGCCGGGCCGACGAAGCTGAAGACTCCCGAGGAGTTCGTCGTCTCGACGGCACGCCTGCTCGCATTCGGCGACCGCTGGTTCGAGCGACCCGAAGCGAACAACAACGCCGCTGTCGGAGCGATCGGTGCGCTCGGCCAGCGCCTCCAGGCGGCGCCGTCGCCGGCAGGCTGGAGCGATCGTGCCGACGACTGGCTCGGACCCGACGCGGTATGGAAGCGCGTCGAATGGGCGACGCGAGTCGCCGATCGCGCCGGCCGCATCGTCGACACGCGCCAGCTCGCCGCGCAAAGCCTGGGTCCGTTGCTCGGCGCCGAAACGGCGCGGCAGATCGAGCGCGCCGCCGACGGCCCGCAGGCGCTTGCCCTGCTCCTGCTCGCGCCGGAGTTCCAGCGCCGCTGAGGCGGCATCGAGGACCGACATGAAACGACGCTCCACCCCGACACGACGTGTGTCATCCGCAGCCCCGGCCGATCCGGCGCGTCGCCGCGTACTCGGCGCGGCGGCCGCGGCCGGTGCGCTGGGAGCCTGGTCGACGCTGTCGTTCGCAGGCGCCGCCGGCCCGGGCGGCAACCGCTTCGTCCTCGTCATCCTGCGCGGCGGAATGGACGGGCTCGGCGCCGCGCCGGCGATCGGCGACGCCGATTTCGCGAGCGCGCGCGGGCCGCTTGCGCAATACGCCGCACCGCCGCTACGCCTTGACGCGACGCTGGCGCTGCACCCCAACCTCGGCGAGCTGCACGCGATGGTCGGGCGCGGCGAAGCAACGATCGTCCACGCCGTCGGCCTGACCTACCGCGAACGCTCGCACTTCGACGCGCAGCAGGTGCTCGAAAGCGGTGGCGTTCGCCCCTACGAGCTCACGACCGGATGGCTCGGCCGTGCTCTGGCGACGAGCGGCAGCAAGGGAATCGCCCTGAGCACGGCCGTGCCGCTGGTGCTGCGCGGCTCCAGCGTCGTCGACACCTGGGCACCTTCGGTCTTGCCCGATCCATCGGCCGACCTGGTCGCCCGACTCGAGCGCATGTACGCGAGCGACGTGCCGCTGGCGACGGCGCTCGAACGTGCCCGCCAGCTCCATTTCGACACGGCGGCAATGCAGAACAACGACGACGCGACTGCCATGACCGGCTACGGCGCGCGCCCCGGCGCCTTCGTCGCCCTGGCGCAGCGCGCCGCCGAGTTTCTCGTCCAGCCGGCCGGGCCGCAGGCCGCGGTCCTCGAAATCGGCGGCTGGGACACGCACGCGAACCAGGTCAACCCGAACGGAGCGCTCGCCGGCGGGTTGCGCCAGCTCGACGCCGGCCTCGCCGCCTTGCGGTCCGGACTGGTCGGCGGCGGCGCCTGGAGCCGGACCGTCGTCGTCGTCGCGACCGAGTTCGGCCGCACGGTGGCGATCAACGGAACGCTCGGCACCGATCACGGCACCGGCGGCGTCGCCTTCGTGCTCGGCGGCCCGGTGCGCGGCGGCGTCGTCGCCGACTGGCCAGGACTGGCGCGTTCGCAGCGCTACGACGGCCGCGACCTCCGGACGACCACCGATCTCCGCGCCCTGCTCAAAGGCGTCCTCGCCGATCACCTCCACGTCGCGTCGCGAGCCCTCGACGCCGAGGTCTTCCCGGGAAGCGAGAAGGTCAAGCCCCTGCAGCTGCTGCGCGCCTGATCCGCTCCCAACCGCTCCTCTAGGCGCCGAGCGATGCCGCGATCCGCGCCGCGGTCCGCTCGGCGGCGCCGCGGTGCGCCGAGGCGAAGGCCAGCGCCGCCTGCGAACGACGCTGCCGCTGGTCGCCGCCGGCGATGGCGACGGCGCGCGCGACGCCCTCGGCCATCGTGTCGACGCGGACCGCCGCGTCGGCGGCGAGCGCGAGCATGGCAGCATCGCCGAAGTTGAAAGTGTGCGGGCCCATGACGACGGGACAGGCGCATGCCGCGGCCTCGATCAAGTTCTGCCCGCCGAACGGGGCGAAGCTGCCGCCGAGCAGTGCGACGTCGGCTAGCGCGTAGTACGCGGCCATCTCGAGCATCGAGTCGCCGAGCC
>DATMGW010000107.1:0-7193 GCA_035555295.1 Caldimonas sp. | reverse complement strand
ACCAGATCTACGAGATGCATCGGATCGCCCACTATGTCTCGGGCGGCCTCGTCGTCACCTTGCCGGGCCCGGAGGAAGACCACAACCCGCAGACCGCGGCGAGCCTCGCCGACGTGCTGCGCGCGAATCCCGACGTTCCCTACGACAAGCGCATCGAGGCGGCGCGCTTCGTCGAGGACCTGACCGCTTCGTACCAGGGCGGCTGGTATTCGGTGATCAGCCTGCACGGCGGCGGCTCGCCGGCCGCCATGAAGCAGGAGATCTGGCGCAACTACCCGGTCGGCAACAAGGTCGACCTCGTCGAGCGGCTGCTCGAGCGCGGCGTGCTGAGCGATGCGACGCGCCCGATCACCGCGAACCGACAGCCGGGGCGCTGCTGTGCCAGCGGCTGCACGCCGCCCGCAAAGACAACCATGACCGCGCTGCCGGCGCAGCATTCCGGGAGAGCACGATGAACAGTCCGATCGGCGCGGCGTACCGCGAATTCCACCGTCGATCACTCGAGGATCGCGACGCGTTCTGGGCCGAGCAGGCACGGCTCGTCGACTGGCGGCGGCCTTTCGACAGCGTCTGCGATGCGAGCCGGCCTCCGTTCGTGCGCTGGTTCGTCGGGGGAACGACCAACCTGTGCCACAACGCCGTCGATCGCCACCTCGCGACGCGACCGCAGCAGCCGGCGCTGATCCACGTCTCGACCGAGACGGAAAGTGAGAAGATCTACAGCTTCGCCGAGCTGCACGCCGAAGTCCAGCGCATGGCGGCGGTGCTGGTCGAACTCGGCGTGGGCAGCGGCGACCGGGTGCTCATCTACATGCCGATGATTCCCGAAGCGGCGTTCGCGATGCTCGCCTGCGCGCGCATCGGCGCGATCCACTCGGTCGTGTTCGGCGGCTTCGCGAGCGTCAGCCTGGCGAGCCGGATCGACGACGCCGAGCCGAAAGTGGTCGTCAGTGCTGACGCGGGCAGCCGCGCCGGCAAAGTCATGGCCTACAAGCCTTTGCTCGACGAGGCGATCGTGCGTGCCGCGCACAAGCCGGCCAAGGTGCTGCTCGTCGATCGCGGCCTCGCGCCGATGCCGCTCACTGCGGGCCGCGACGAGCTCTTTGCGCCGCTGCGCGAGCGCCACCTCGAGACCATCGTGCCGTGCACCTGGGTCGACGCGACGCACCCCAGTTACACGCTCTACACGAGCGGCACGACGGGCCGCCCGAAAGGCGTGCAGCGCGACACCGGCGGCTACGCGGTCGCGCTCGCCGCGAGCATGAAGCACATCTTCTGCGGCAACGCCGGAGAGACCTATTTCTCGACCAGCGACATCGGCTGGGTCGTCGGGCACAGCTACATCGTCTACGGCCCGCTGATCGCCGGTATGGCGACCATCATGTACGAGGGCCTGCCGATCCGGCCCGACGCTGGAATCTGGTGGAGCCTGGTCGAGAAGTACAAGGTCACGGCGATGTTCACGGCGCCGACGGCGATCCGTGTGCTCAAGAAGCAGGACCCGAAATACCTGCACGAGCACGACCTGTCGAGTCTGCGCGCGCTCTTTCTCGCCGGCGAGCCGCTCGACGAGCCGACCGCATCGTGGATCTCCGAGGCCCTGGGCCGGCCCATCATCGACAACTACTGGCAGACCGAAAGCGGCTGGCCGATCCTGTGCATCGCCAACGGCGTCGAGAAGGCGCCGAGCAAGTTCGGCAGCCCGGGCGTTCCGACCTACGGCTTCGACGTGAAGATCATTGACGAGGCGACGGGCAAGGACATCGTGACGCCGAACACCAAGGGCGTCGTCGTCATCGAGGGCCCAACGCCGCCGGGCTTCATGCAGACGGTCTGGCGCGACGATGCGCGCTTCGTCGAGACCTATTGGAAAACGATCCCGGGCCGCGACGTCTACAACACCTTCGACTGGGGCATCCGCGATGCCGACGGCTACTTCTTCATCCTCGGCCGCACCGACGACGTCATCAACGTCGCCGGGCATCGCCTCGGCACGCGCGAGATCGAGGAGAGCATCTCGAGCCACCCGAACGTCGCCGAGGTCGCCGTGGTCGGCGTCGCCGACGCGTTGAAAGGCCAGGTCGCGATGGCCTTCGTCGTCGCCAAGGATGCGACCGCCCTGGGCGAAGCGAACGAGCGCCTGAAGCTCGAAGGCGACATCATGAAGACCGTCGACAAGCAGCTCGGCTCGGTCGCCCGGCCGTCGCGCGTGCACTTCGTGAGCGCCTTGCCCAAGACTCGCTCCGGGAAGCTCCTGCGCCGCGCGATCCAGGCGATCTGCGAGCGCCGCGATCCCGGCGACCTGACGACGATCGAGGACGCCTCGGCACTCGAGCAGGTGCGCCAGGCGGTCGGGCCGGGAGGCTGAGGTCGCGCTGAACGGCCGCCGGCCTAGAGCACTTCCGAAGCGAAGTCCGCGAGCCGCGACCGTTCGCCGCGAGCCAGCGTCACGTGCCCCGAGTGGGTCCAACCCTTGAAGCGGTCGACGGCATAGGTCAGGCCCGACGAGCCTTCGGTGAGATAAGGCGTGTCGATCTGTGCCAGGTTGCCGAGGCAGACGATTTTCGTTCCCGGCCCGGCCCGCGTGATCAGCGTCTTCAGCTGCTTGGGCGTCAGGTTCTGCGCCTCGTCGATGATGACGAACTTGCTCAGGAAAGTACGGCCGCGCATGAAGTTGAGACTCTTGATCTTGATCTTCGAGCGCACCAGGTCGTTGGTCGCGGCGCGGCCCCATTCGCCCGCACCGCTGTCGGTCTTAGAGAGCACCTCGAGGTTGTCGTCGAGCGCGCCCATCCACGGGCCCATCTTCTCTTCTTCGGTGCCGGGAAGAAAGCCGATGTCCTCACCGACCGGAACCGTCACCCGCGTGACGATGATCTCTGTGTAGCGCCGGTCGTCCATCACCTGGCTCAGCCCCGAGGCGAGCGACATCAGCGTCTTTCCCGAGCCGGCCGTGCCGGTGAGGGTGATGAAATCGCACTCCGGGTCCATCAGCAGGTTGAAGGCGAAGTTCTGGTCGCGGTTTCGCGCCGTTACGCCCCAGACCGAGTTCTTCTGGTGCGTGTAGTCCTTGAGCGTGCGCAGGACCGCGTTCTTGCCGGTGATCTCGATCACCTTGGCGTAGAGCGAGGCGGCGCCCGGCGCCTCGAGGTAGACGAACTGGTTGATCAGCAGCTGCGGAACGATCGGCCCGCTGATGCGGTAGTAGGTCAGGCCGCTCTGCTGCCAGCTCTCGACGGTCTTGCCGTGCTTGTCCCAGAAGTCGGCCGGCAGCTGCAGCACACCGGTGTAGAGCAGGTCGCCGTCTTCGAGCGTCTTGTCGTTGAAGTAGTCTTCCGCAGGCAGGCCGAGCGCACGCGCCTTGATGCGCATGTTGATGTCCTTCGACACCAGGACGACGTCGCGCCCGGGGTGCTGCTCGCAAAGCGCCTTGACGACGCCGAGGATCTGGTTGTCGGCCTTGCCCTGCGGCAATCCCTGCGGCAGGCTGACGTGGATCAGGTCGGTCTGGAAGAACAGCTTGCCGCCGGCTTCGCGATGGCCGGTGCGGCCGAGCGCGATGCCTTGAGCGCGCCCGGCCGAGTCGCGCGCCGGCAGCGTCGCGGCCAGCGCGTCGAGGTCGCGGCTCACCTGGCGCGCGTTGCGCGCCACCTCGGTCATGCCGCGCTTGTGCCCGTCGAGCTCCTCGAGCGTGATCATGGGCAGGTAGATGTCGTGCTCTTCGAAGCGGAACAGCGACGTCGGGTCGTGCATCAGCACGTTCGTGTCGAGCACGAACAGCGTCGTCGGTCCGTTGCCGCGGGGCTTTCTCTCACGCTCCGGCCGCGTCGCGTGGTGGTGGCCGACCGGCGGCGCCGGCGCCTTTGCGACCGCAGGCAGCGCCGGCGCCGCGGGCAGTGCGGCTTCGTTCCTCAGCTCGAGGAGGGCCGGCGCGACCGGCTCCGCCGCGGGGCGCTCGCGGCGCGCTCGTCTGCCGGCGGCGCCTTGCGACTCGAAGTCTTCTCGGCTCAGGAAATCGGCGCGCTTGGCCGGAGGCTTGGGCAGGGGCATGGGAGGCTCGGTTCGCTAGCGGTCGCGCGACGCCTGTCGAGTGCGCTGCGTGCCGTTGCCAGGCGGCCGGCACGACGCGCGCCGCAGCGCGCGCGTCAGCCCGTCTTCTTGATCGCCTTGACGGCCTTCAGGACTTCCTCGACGTGGCCGGCGACGGTGAGGCCGCGCCACTCGGCGCGCAGGATGCCCGTGCCGTCGATCAGGAAGGTGCTGCGCTCGATGCCCTTCACCTTCTTGCCGTACATGATCTTGTTCTTGACGACGCCGAACATGTGGCAGAGCTTCTCTTCGGTGTCGGCGATGAGCTCGAAGGGCAGGCCGAGGTTCTGCTTGAAACGATCGTGCGACGTCATGTTGTCACGCGAGACGCCGAACAGCACGGCACCGGCCTTCACGAATTCCTTGTAGTGATCGCGGAACTGCATCGCCTCGGTCGTGCAACCGGGGGTGTTGTCCTTCGGGTAGAAATACAGGACGACGATCTTGCCGGCGTAGGCCTGTGGTGTGAACTTCACTCCTCCCGTTGCGAGCGCTTCAAATTCCGGTACGGGTTTGTTGAGGGCAGGCGTCATGAAGCTCTTGTCGTCAGCCCACCGCGGGGCGTAGCCTTCGATTATAGGGCTTGACCCGAGCCGGCCCGCCCTGCGCGACTGGTCTCAAGCGCGCGAGCCGGCAGCGTCGAAGAGAAGCGCAGCGACCACGGATCGGCCTTCCGCGAGCAGCACGTTGTAGGTGCGGCACGCGGCGGGCGTATCCATCGTCTCGATGCCGATCCGCGCGTCGATCAGGGGCGAAAGGACCCGGGTGGGAGGAAAGCGCAGGCGGCCGCCGCTGCCGAAGATGACGAGCTCCGGACCGAGCGCGGCGAGACTTGCGAAGTGCTCGGCTTCGAGCGACTCGAAGCTCGTCGCGTCCCAGGGCCGGACTTCGCCCAGCCAGGGCACGACGACGCTGTGCCGGTGCTCGACGCCGTTGACGGCGACTCCTTCGGTGCCATGCCGGGCGATCGCGTTCTGCCCCTCGATACGGTCGGCGCGCATCTTCATACATCGATTATCAGCGGGCCGTCGCGGCGCAGGCGCTGTGGTCAAATATCCGGCCCCCCACGCCCCGCCGGAGCCTCCTGTCGTGCAGCCCTTCCTGAAGTCGAGCAAGCTCGCCAACGTCTGCTACGACATCCGCGGGCCGGTGCTGGAAAAGGCCCGGCAGATGGAGGAAGAAGGCCAGCACATCATCAAGCTCAACATCGGCAACCTGGCCTCCTTCGGGCTCGAGCCGCCCGACGAGATCGTGCAGGACATGATCCGCAACCTTCCGCACACGGCAGGCTACACGGATTCGAAAGGCCTGTTCGCGCCGCGCCGCGCCGTCGTCCACTACACGCAGCAAAAGCATGTCAAGGGCGTGACCGTCGACGACGTCTTCCTCGGCAACGGCGCCTCCGAGCTGATCACGATGAGCATGAACGCGCTGCTCAACGACGGCGACGAGGTGCTCATCCCGGCGCCCGACTACCCGCTCTGGACGGCGTCGGTCGCGCTCTCCGGCGGCACGCCGGTGCATTACCTGTGCGACGAGTCCGACGACTGGCTGCCCGACCTCGCCGACATGGCGGCGAAGGTCACGCCGCGCACGCGCGCCGTCGTCGTCATCAACCCGAACAACCCGACCGGGGCGCTCTATCCGGTCGAGCTGCTGCAGCAGATCGTCGAGCTGGCGCGCCGGCACGGGCTCATCGTTTTCGCCGACGAGATCTACGACAAGACGCTCTACGACGGCGAGACGCACACCTCGATCGCCGCGCTCGCCGACGACGTGCTGTTCCTGACCTTCAACGGCCTGTCGAAGAACTACCGCTCGTGCGGCTATCGCGCCGGCTGGATGGTCGTCTCCGGCGAGAAGAGGCACGCCGGCGACTACATCGAGGGCCTGGGCATGCTCGCCTCGATGCGCCTGTGCTCGAACACGCCGGGGCAGCTCGCGATCCAGACCGCGCTCGGCGGCTACCAGAGCATCGACGACCTGGTCGCCCCGGGCGGGCGCCTGTGCCGGCAGCGCGATCTCGCCTACAAGCTGCTGACCGCGATTCCCGGCGTCAGCTGCGTCAAGCCGAAGGCGGCGCTCTACATGTTCCCGAAGCTCGATCCGAAGATCTACCCGATCGAGGACGACCAGCAGTTCGCCTACGAGCTGCTCGCCGAGCAGAAGGTCCTGATCGTCCAGGGGACGGGCTTCAACTGGCCGCGGCCCGACCACTTCCGGATCGTCTTCCTGCCGAACTCGGACGACCTCACCGAGGCGATCGGCCGCATCGCCGCGTTCCTCGACCACTACCGGACGCGGCATTCGCAGTGACGACGCGCAGCGCCTTCTCATGTCGATGAAGCCGATCCGGGTCGGGCTGCTCGGCGCCGGCGTTGTCGGCGGCGGCACCTTCAGCGTCCTGCAGCGCAACCAGGAAGAGATCCGGAGACGCGCCGGACGCGAGATCCGCATCACCCACATCGCCGATCTCGACACGGCGCGTGCCACGGCGTTGGCCGCGGGCGCTGCCGAAGTCGTCGCCGATGCGCGCGCGGTCATCGCCCGGCCGGAGATCGACATCATCGTCGAGCTGATCGGCGGCACCGGTATCGCGAAGGCGCTGGTCCTCGAGGCAATCGCCGCCGGCAAGCACATCGTCACGGCGAACAAGGCGCTGCTCGCCGTGCACGGCACCGACATCTTCGCCGCCGCCCGCGACAAGGGCGTCGTCGTCGCCTTCGAGGCGGCGGTGGCGGGCGGCATCCCGATCGTCAAGGCGCTGCGCGAGGGCCTGACCGCGAACCGGATCGAGTGGATCGCCGGGATCATCAATGGCACGACCAACTTCATCCTCTCGGAGATGCGCGTCCGCGGCTTCGACTTCGCCCGCGCGCTCGCGGAGGCGCAGCGGCTCGGCTACGCCGAGGCCGACCCGAGCTTCGACATCAACGGCATCGACGCGGCACACAAGGCGACGCTCGTCAGCGCGATCGCCTTCGGCGTTCCGGTCCAGTTCGCCAAGGCGCACATCGAGGGCATCGCCGAGCTGCAGGCGGCCGACATCGTGTACGCCGAGCAACTCGGCTATCGCATCAAGCTGCTCGCGATCACGAAGCGGC
>DATMGW010000106.1:0-17014 GCA_035555295.1 Caldimonas sp. | reverse complement strand
CGCGGCGGCGACGACCGTAGCGGCGCCGACCGACGTGGCGCGGGCCGCGGCGATGTCCGCGCCGGCGGCCGCCGTGCCGACGAAGCCGTCGCCGTGCGACTGGCTCGTCGTCGGCGAGCCGTTCGACGTCGGCGACGGCGCGGCAGGCGAGCAGGAACGTCTGCTCGACAACATGCTGCAGTCGATCGGTGTCTCGCGCAGCGCGCTGACGCGCGCCGCCCGCGCCTGTCACGTCGCGTTGGCCGAGGGCGCGGCCGCGGCGCTCGGCGAGACGCTCGAGCGCGTCCGGCCGCGTTGCGCGCTCGCTCTGGGCCGCGCCGCCGCGCAGGCGCTGCTCGGCATCGACGAGCCGATCGGCCGCTCGCGCGGACGCGTGTACCAGCGCGCAGACCTGTGCGTCGTCGTCAGCTTCCCGCTCGCCTACCTGTTGCGCAATCCGACCGAAAAAGCGAAGGCGTGGGCCGACCTGTGCCTGGCGGTCGCGGCCCTCGAGACGAGCCCCGCCTAGGCGCAGCTACTTCTTCTTCTTCGTCGGCCGCTTCCAGTCGGCAAAGCTCGATTGGCGAGCGCGTGCGACGGTGAGTTGCCCCGCCGGCGCGTCGCGCGTGATCGTCGAGCCGCCGCCGATCGTCGCTCCCGCGCCGATCGAGACCGGCGCGACGAGAACGCTGTTGCTGCCGATGTGCGCGTCGGCGCCGATCGTCGTTCGATGCTTGTTTGCGCCGTCGTAGTTGGCCGTGATGCTGCCGGCGCCGTAGTTGACGCGCTCGCCGACGCTGGCGTCGCCGATGTAGGCGAGATGGTTGGCCTTGGCGCCGCGGCCGAGCGTCGAGTTCTTGATCTCGACGAAGTTGCCGACGTGGACGTCCGCTTCGAGCGTCGCACCTCCACGCAGGCGCGCGAACGGGCCGACCCTGGCATTGGCGCCGACGGCCGCACCGAGCGCTTCGCCGTCGATGTGCGAGTACGGCAGGATCGTCGCGCCGGCGGCGATCCGGACGTTGCGGATCACGCAGTGCGCGCCGACGCGCACGCCCTCGCCGAGCTCGACCTTGCCTTCGAAGATACAGCCGACGTCGATCTCGACGTCGCTGCCGCATTCGAGCTCGCCGCGCAGGTCGAAGCGGGCCGGGTCGGACAGGCGAACGCCGCGTGCCATCAGCCGCGCCGCGGCGGCCTGCTGGTAGCGCCGCTCGAGATCGGCAAGCTGGCTCGCGCTGTTCACGCCGAGCACCTCGATCTCGTTCGACGCGGCGACGCCGACGACCGGCACCGCCTCGGCGACGGCGAGGGCGACGACGTCGGTCAGGTAGTACTCGCCGGCTGCGTTGTCGTTGCGCAGCGCCGAGAGCCAGCGCTTGAGCGCGTGCGTCGGCGCCGCCATGACGCCGGTATAGATCTCGGCGATGCGGCGCTGCTCGGGGGTCGCGTCCTTGTCCTCGACGATCGCCTCGATCGTTGCACCGCCGCTCGCATCGGCGCCGCGCCGCACGATCCGTCCATAGCCCCGGGCATCGGCGAGGGCGATCGTCAGCAAGGCAAGGCGCTCGCCGGCGCTCGCCGCGACGAGCGCCTGCAGCGTCTCGGTCTCGATCAGCGGCACGTCGCCGTTGAGGACCAATGTCGTGCCGCTGTCGTCGAGCAGCGGCGCCGCCTGCTGCACGGCGTGGCCGGTCCCCAGTTGCGGCTCCTGGCGAACGAATGCGAGCCCCGGAGCGCCTGCGGCGCGCTCGACTTCGGGCGCGCCATAACCGGTCACGACAATGATCCGCGACGCCCCCAGTCCGGCGGCGGCGCCGAGAACATGCTGCAATAAGTGCCGGCCGGCGAGCGTGTGCAGCACCTTCGGGCGCGCCGAATGCATCCTCGTCCCCTTGCCTGCTGCCATGATCACGATGTTCAACACCATGCCGCTGCCTGTGTCGCGCCGGGAGCATTCCCGACCGACGATTATCGCGGCGCTGCTGCTGTCGCTGACGCTGGCGCTCGGCGCCTGCGGCATGGTCGTCAGGCTCAGCTACAACCAGGCGAGCTCGATCGCCTTTCGCTGGCTCGATGGCTTTGTCGACTTCGACGATGCCCAGTCGCTGCGCGCCCGCGCCGCCCTCGACGAATGGTTCGCGTGGAATCGGCGGACCCAGCTTGCCGACTATGCCGATCGGCTCGCCCGCGCCGAAGTCGAGCTGCTCGCCGACACGACGCCCAAGCGCGTGTGCGGCTGGACCGAGGAGATCCGCGGCCGCATCGACGCCGGGCTCGAGCACGCCCGGCCCGCGTTGGCCGACGTGATCGTGACGATGACGCCGCAGCAGATCGGCAACGTCGAAAGGAAGAACGCCGAGCGCAATGCGATCTGGCGCGACGATTTCCTGCAACGCGACCACGCGAAGCGGCGCGAGGCCGCCGTCAGGCGCGACATCGAGCTGGCCGAAAGGCTCTACGGCACGCTCGATGCGACGCAGCGCGAGATGGTCGGCCGCTGGGTCGCGAATTCGCCGTTCGATGCCGACCTCGCCTACGCCGAGCGGCTGCGCCGGCAACAGGACGCGCTGGCGCTGCTGCGCCGGCTCGTTGCCGCGCGCCCGGCGCGCGCCGACACCGAAGCGGAGATCCAGGCCTATCTGGAGCGCCTGGACCGTTCCCCGCGTTACGACTATCGGCGCCACGCCGAGGGGCTGCTCGACTACAACTGCGCCTTCGCCGCGGCACTGCACAACGCCACCTCGAGCGAGCAGCGTCGCACCGCGGCGGCGAGGCTGCGCGACTACGAGATGGACCTGCGCGCCCTGGCCGCCGAAGCGGCGAGCTGAGGCGCCGCGGGCGAAGGCCCGGGCCTGCTCTAGCCCGTCGTCGCAACGCGAACGCGATGCGGATTGACGGCGCTGCCGTTCGGGAAATCCTGGAGCGCGGCACCGAACATCGCGGGCAGCACGGTCGTGACCGCTGCCGACGTGCCGTCGCTGCTGGCACGGGCCTCGTAGAGCGCTTCGCCGGAGCGCCTGTCGCGGATCAGAACCGCCGCCTCGCGCTCGTAGTAAGGGAAGTCATAGCCCGGTCCCCAGTAGCCGTAGCGCCAGCTCGCGCCCCAGAACGGCCGGCCGAAGCGACCGTAGGTGACGAAGGGTCGATGGAACGCGCCCGGCGGGCCGTACCAGAGCGGATCGTCGAAGGGCGAGCGATCGGTCTCGGTGACGCGCGCGCCGAGCTGGATGCTGACGTCGGGCGTGGCGCCTTCGGCCACGGGAACGAAGCCGGCGCGTTCGACGGCGCGCCGCGCCGCATCCTCGAGCAGTTGCGCCTGTTGCGGATGCGCCTGCTGCGAAGGCAGCCGCTCGAAGACGTAGCTCGCCGGGGCGCGTCCGGCCGGCCAGCGGCTGTAGCTCGAGACGTCGCTGTCGACGCCGTCGATCGATGCGCAAGCGGTGAGGGCCGCAAGCGCGGCCAGGCATGCGATCCGTTTCATCAGGGCTCGTCTTCCGGCGGCGACAGCTCGACCCACGGCGATCGGACGGGAACTTCGTCGCTCGCCCTCCCGGTGGGCGCGACGGTGGCGCACGGCTCGGCCGCATCACTGTCGTCGTCGAAGGCGCGGTCACCCGCCGGATCGGCCACGCCACCGGGTTGGAGCGAGACGAAGGGGTACAGGTTCCGGTCCATCAGGTGCGAGGCGTCGACGTGGCCCATCGCCCGGAAGATGCGATCGATGCGGCCGGGTTGCTCACGCTCCCAGTCGCGCAGCATCCGCGCGATCTTGACGCGCTGCAGGTTGGCCTGGCTGCCGCACAGGTTGCACGGGATGATCGGAAACTCGCGGTGCGCGGCCCAGCGCGCCAGGTCGGCTTCGGCGACGTAGGCGAGGGGCCGGACGACGACGTGGCGGCCGTCGTCGCTGACGAGCTTGGGCGGCATGCTCTTCATGCGGCCGCCGAAGAACATGTTCATGAACAGCGTCTGCACCATGTCGTCGCGATGGTGGCCGAGCGCGATCTTCGTCGCGCCGATCTCGGCGGCGACGCGATACAGCACACCGCGCCTGAGGCGCGAGCACAGGCTGCACATCGTCCTGCCCTCGGGGATGAGCCGCTTGACGATCGAATAGGTGTCCTGCTCGACGATGCGGAACTCGACGCCGCGCGCCTCGAGGTAGCCGGGCAGCACGTGCGCCGGAAAGCCCGGCTGCTTCTGGTCGAGGTTGACGGCGACCATGTCGAACGGGACTGGTGCGCGGCGGCGCTGCTCGACGAGGATGTCGAGCAGCGAATAGCTGTCCTTGCCGCCCGAGACGCAGACCATGACGCGGTCGCCGGCCTCGATCATCGCGAAGTCGGCGATCGCCTGGCCGACCTGGCGGTGCAGGCGCTTCCCGAGCTTGGCGATCTCGACCGGTGGTCCGGCGCGCGCTGCGCCGACGGCATCGAGCGGAGCGACGCGGGAGGACACGATTTCTACAATGGCCGGATGCACGCCGACGTTGACGACCCGCGCAGTGTATCGGCGCGGCTCACGGCACGCGTCGGTGCGGCCATCGACGCGGCGGGTGGCTGGCTGCCGTTCAGCCGCTTCATGGCGATGGCGCTGTACGAGCCGGGACTCGGCTACTACGCGAGCGGCCGCCGCATCGTCGGCCGCATGCCCGAAGGCGGCAGCGATTTCGTCACCGCTCCCGAGCTCTCGCCGCTGTTCGGCCGCACCCTGGCGCGCCAGGTCGGCGAGGCGCTCGACGCGAGCGGCGGCGAGGAGGTCTGGGAGTTCGGCGCCGGCTCGGGAGCCCTGGCCGCCGAGCTGCTGCGCTCGCTCGGCCCATGCCTGCGCCGCTATTCGATCGTCGAGCTCGCGGCGCCGCTGCGCGAGCGGCAACGGGAGGCGACGCGCGAGTTCGGTGACCTCGTGCAATGGCTCGACGCCTGGCCCGGGCGCATGAACGGCGTCGTCGTCGGCAACGAAGTGCTCGATGCGATGCCGGTCGACCTGCTTCACTACGACGGCGCGCAGTGGCTCGAGCGCGGCGTGGTTCGCGCTGCCGGCAGTCCGGGCCGCGCCGCGTTCGGCTGGGGCGACCGGCCGAGCGCAAGGCGGCCGCCGCTCGACCCCGGTTTTCCGGCCGGCGCGACGACCGAGATCCACGCGCAAGCCGAAGCCTTCGTCACCAGCCTCGCCGGGCGGCTGCAGCGCGGCGTCGCGTTCTTCATCGACTACGGATTTCCCGAAGCCGAGTACTACCACCCGCAACGCTCGGGCGGGACGCTGATGTGCCACCGCGCGCATCGCGCCGATACCGATCCGCTATCCGATCTCGGCGACAAGGACATCACGGCGCACGTCGATTTCACCGGCATCGCTCTGGCGGCGCAGAGCGCTGGGCTCGACGTGATCGGCTATGCCTCGCAGGCGCGCTTCCTGCTCAATTGCGGCATCGGCGCGCTCCTCGAGCAGGCGAGCCTGCGCGAGCGCATCGACGCGCAAAAGCTCCTCAACGAGCACGAGATGGGCGAGCTCTTCAAGGTGATCGCGTTCGCCCGCGACGTCGATTTCGCGCCGATGGGATTCGCCGCCGGCGACCGCCGGCATCGCCTGTAGCGCGTCGCGGGCTCCGGCCGTCCGTGAAGGCCGAAGCCGATCTCTCGTGATTGGCCATGCCGAGCTCAAGGGGCGGAGCGCTCGTTCAGGCGCTGCTTCTCCATGAAGATCAGAGTCTGCGCGAGCTTCGCCTAAGTCGGGGGTAGCGCGGCGCGCAGCGCGTCCACGCGCGCAGCGTGGATCGCCTCGCCGATCGCTGGCCCGCTCGACCCGCGCTCGGTCGCGGCGTTGGCGACGGCGCTGGTGTCGACGGCCTGCACGCGGCCCAACGCGTCGAGCAGACGCGCTCGCGGCGGATAGGCCGACTCCTCGAGGCCGAGCCGGCCGCGCGCGTCGCACTCGCAGGCGAGCAGCAGCTCGGCGAAACGATCGGGCCGGCGCAAGGCATCGCAGCGCTCGAGCAGGCGAACCAGCGCCGCCGCCTTCAGCTCGCCGCTGCGGTGCACGTTGCCGTGCTCGCGCGCCATGACTTCGGCGAGCGCGCGGCAGGCGTTGTCGACGCGCAATCGATCGCTCACCAGGTGGACGAGCGCGACGCTGCGCTCCTCGTGGCCGAGATGGCGCGGCAGGATCCCGGCCGGCGTCGTCCCCTTGCCGAGGTCGTGGCCGAGGCAGGCGTAGCGCACCGCCAGGCTCGTCTCGAGGCGCGCCGCCATGTCGAGGACCATCATCAGGTGCATCCCGGTGTCGATCTCGGGGTGGTATTCGGGGCGCTGCGGCACGCCGAAGAGGCGTGCCACTTCCGGAAGCACGCGCTCGAGCGCGCCGCAGCTGCGCAGCACGTCGAACATGCGCGAAGGGCGGCGCTCCATGAGACCGCGCGAGAGCTCGCGCCAGACGCGCTCGGGCACCAGCGCGTCGACTTCGCCGCTCTCGACCATGCGGCGCATCAGCGCTTCGGTCTCCGTCGCGACCTGGAAGCCTTCGAAGCGCGCTGCGAAGCGAGCGACACGTAGGATGCGCACCGGGTCTTCGGCAAAGGCCGGCGAAACGTGACGAAGCAGATGCGCCTCGAGGTCGCGTGCGCCGCCCCACGGGTCGATCAGCGTGCCGTCGGCGGCCTCGGCCATCGCGTTGATCGTCAGGTCGCGGCGTTGCAGGTCCTCTTCGAGCGTGACGTCGGGCGCGGCGTGAAAGGCGAAGCCGCGGTAGCCGGGCGCGGTCTTGCGCTCGGTGCGCGCCAGCGCGTGCTCCTCGCGAGTCTCGGGGTGCAGGAAAACGGGGAAGTCGGCGCCGACGGCGATGTAGCCGAGCGCGCGCAAGTCGTCGGGCGTCGCGCCGACGACGACCCAGTCGCGGTCCTGAACCGGCAGGCCGAGCAGGCGGTCGCGTACCGCGCCGCCGACGATGTACGCGTCCATGGCCCGAGCGTAGCGCAGGCCGATTGCCGGCGGTCCACGTCGTCGCGGCGCCGACCGCGACGAGTCGGTCAGGCCTGGCTGCGGTAAGGCTCGTCCTCGACGATGAAGTCGTGCTCCGCGAGCGCCGCCGCTTCCCATTCGCGAAACGCCGGCAGGGCGAGGATCTGCCGGATGTACGCCTGGGCGCGACCGCCGACCGGCAGCAGGTAGGTGCGGATGCGCGTGCAGACCGGCGCGAAATAGGCGTCGGCGATGCTGAACTCGCCGAACAGGAACGGGCCGCCGCTGCCCTGCAGCGTTTCGCTCCACATCGCGTCGATGCGCTTCAGGTCGCGCGCCGCGCCCGTGCTCTCGCGCAGCATGCGTTCGCCGACTTCGCGCAGCGACGCCTCGATGTTCATGCCGAAGACGCTGCGCAGGTCGGAAAAACCGGAATGCATGTCGGCGCAGATGCTGAGCGCGCGCGCCCGTTCCTTCGCATCGCGCGGCCACAGCTGCTTGCCGGCGAAGCGCTCGGCCAGGTACTCGGCGATCGCCAGGCTGTCCCAGACGGCAAAGCCTTCGTCGACGAGCAGCGGTACGCGGCCCGAGGGCGCAATCGCGAGCAGCGTCTTCTTGAAATCCGACTCGTCCTCCCAGCCGAGGCGCAGGCGCTTCTCTTCGAAGGCGATTCCCGTGTGCTTCATGAGGAGCCATGGCCGCATCGACCACGACGAGTAGTTCTTGTTGCCGATGTAGAGCTGCATGGTCGACCTTTCCTCGAGCCCGCGACGATGCTAGCGGCGCCGGACCTTGCGCGCGGTGAGGATCGCGCACCGCGGCGATGCGCCGCGCGCATCAATGCCGGGCGGACTCAGATGCGCCGCGCCCGCGCCCGCCACGCCTCGAGGCGCTTTTCTCCCGACACGTGACCCAGGTAGCGCGGTGCGATCGCCTCGAGCGGCGTCGGCTCGATGCCGAGCCGCTCGAGTCCGGGCAGCTTGCCGCTGGCGACGTTGGCGACGCGCATCGAGTCGATGTTGTCGCGCGACATCAGCGGTGTTCCGGGCAACAGCTCCATGGCAAGCGCCTGCAGCCGTCCGAGCGCGGCGGGCAGCGCGAGCACCGGCCGCCGCGACCCCGACCATTCGCCGGCCAGGCGGACCAGTGCCTCGAGCGTATAGACGCGCGGGCCGCAGCACTCGATCGTCGTGCCGGTCGTGGTCGGGTCGTCGAGCGAGCGGACGACCGCGCTCGCCACGTCGTCGACCCACACCGGCTGGAAGCGCGCCTGCGCGCCCGCCAGCGGCATCACGGGAAAGATCGACTGCAGCAACGCGAAGAGATTGAGGAAGCGATCGCGCTCGCCGAAGATCACGGAGGGGCGCAGGATCGTCAGGTCGAGGGCGGCCACGGCCTTCAGCGCTTCTTCGCCGCGCGCCTTCGAGCGCAGGTAGCGGCTCGGCGCGTCGACGGCCGTGCCGAGCGCGCTGACATGGACGACGCGGCGCACCCCGGCCGCCTGGCACGCCGCCGCGAGGCGGGCCGGCAGGCGGACGTGGACGCGCTCGAAATCGGCCGCGCTTCCGTGCAGGATGGCGACGAGGTTGATGACGGCGTCGGTGTCGCGCAGCATGCGCGCCAGCGCCGCTTCGTCGTGCACGTCGCCGCAAGCGATCTCGAGCGTCGGCAGCAGCTGCAGGTGGCGGGCGCGGGGAAAGCGCCGCGTCGCGACGCGGATCCGGCCTTCGGCGCCGCCGGAGCGCTCGACGAGCTTCTCGCAGATGCTGCGGCCGACGAAGCCGGTGCCGCCGAGGATCAGGAATTTGCGAAGCATGGCGCGGGAGCTGGCGTACGGCGGGCGGAGCGTCGATTCTCGCCCAGGGACTCGTAAACGCACGGGCAGGCTTCGTGCCGGGTGGCCTCGATCAGGGCAGGTCCTTGTCGATCGCCGGCGCGTTCGGGTCGGGCGGGCCGATCGGGCGACCCAGGCGCGAGCGGATCGTCGTTCCTTTGCCGCCGAGGAGGGCGGCGTAGTAGGCGGCGTTGCTGAGCACCTTCTTCACGTAGTCGCGCGTCTCCGGGAACGGGATGGACTCGGCCCAGACGGCGGCGTCCAGCACCGGCCCGATCCGCCACTGGCGAGGCCGGCCCGGGCCGGCGTTGTAGGCCGCGGCGGCCATCGCCTGCGAGCCGCTCGCGTCGTCGAGGACGAGCTTCAGGTAGGCGCTGCCGAGCCGCAGGTTCGTATCCCGGTCGGCGATCAGGGCCGGCGTGTAGGCCAGGCCGATCTTCTTCGCCGTCCACTTCGCGGTGCCGGGCATGAGCTGCATCAGCCCAGCGGCGCCGACGCCAGAGCGTGCGTCCATGACGAAGCGCGATTCCTGGCGGATCAGCCCGTAGATGAAGGCCGGGTCGAGGCCGATCTCGCGAGCGTGCGCGGCAACCTCGTTGCGCAGTGGCGTCGGAAAGCGTTGCTCGATGTCGATCTCGTCCTTGGTCTTGTCGCTCGTGTTGATGCAGCGGTCCCAGACTTCATGCTCGCACGCCAGTTGCGCGGCGGCGAGCAGCTCGCGGTCGCTCAGCCCGCGGATCGAGAAATTCCATTCGCGCACGCCTTCGCTGCGCAAGCCGATGCCGATCAGCATCAAGGCGCGAGCCAGCCCGGGCTGCGCCACCGCGGCGTCGCGCTCGGCCGGCGTCAGCGGCGCAGGACGCGGTGGCAACGCCTGCGGCTGGCCGAGGTCTTCGGCGGCAAGCTGGCCATAGAAGCTCAGCTGGCCGGCGATTCGGGCGAGCAGCTCGTGTCCCGTCGCGCGCAAGGCGTCCCCGTCCTGCGAGCTCGAGGCCAGGGCAAGCAGGGCCCGCGCCTTCCAGTAGATCCAGGCCGGTTCTTCCTGCTCGGTGATCGGCATCGCATTGATCGCCTGCACGACCTGTTGCCAGCGCGGGCGGCCGTTGTCGCCCCGCAGGGCGGAGCGAACCTTCCAGGCAAGCATGCGATCGGTCATATCGATCTCGTGTGTGCCCTTGCGGTCGGCGCGTTCGGCGCGGAGGAACTGCTCGGCCGCCTCGGGCTGCAGCTTCAGCGCCGTCTGTCGCGCCACGCTGGCCCACGTCCACGCCGCGAGGTCGGCGGGAAGGGCACGCTCCCAGCGTTGCCCGAGGAGATACGCCGCCGATTCGCTGTCGCTGGTCGCCAGGCGCATCAGCGCCAGCGTCGTCAGCTCGGCGTCGGTCCGGGTCGCCGCCGTCGCGGTCTTGACGAAGTAGCGCGCCGGGGCGTCGATGATCTCGCCGACGCTCGTGGCGACTCCCGAGCCGAGCAGGACGGCGGCCTGGCGCGCGGCGCGCAGCCGGTTCGCTTCGATCGACAGCCGCACTTTCTTCCAGACCTCGGCGACGCTCAGCTTCTTCGCGTCGAAGAGCGTCGTGGCGAGCAAGGCGCAGCCGTCGTCGGCGTCCTTTTGCGCCATCCAGGCGGCAAGCCCCGCTTCCTTCACGTCCTTGCCGGCGATCATGTCGACGAGGAGCGCGTAGCAGCCGACTTCGCGGTCGTCGTTCATGCGAAAGCGCGGATGCTCGGCGGCGAAGTTCGCCCAGTCGCGGCGCCGCCCGAGCTCGAGCAGCCAGTCGTTGCGCAGGCGATCCTCGACGTAGGTGCCACTCCAGCGCTCGGCGAAAGCGGTCAGCTCGGGCTGCTGCGCTTCGCTGATGCGGTTTGTGAGCTCCCAGTAGTCGACCCACATCGCGAGCGGATTGCGCTCGGCGGCAGCCTGCGCACGCAACGCCGCGAGGCGGACGCGGTCCTTCCTCTTCACGGCGTCGCGGGCATCGAGGAGCGTCCTGTCGGGGCCCGGCGCCGCCGCGATGCGCGGCGCGGCGAGCGCGCCCGCCGCGACGAGCGCCAGGACGAGGAACGCCCCGACCAGGACGAGGCGACGCCGCCGCGCCTGCTCATATACTGGATCGAACCCCGTTTCCGCCGTCGCTCGCATCAATCGCTTCTTCTCACCGTGAACGAAGCGCCGGACGACGCCTCCCAGCAACCCGAGCGTGCCGCGCGCCGTGCCCTGCGCGCCCGTCTGCTCTCCGAACGCGAGGCCTTCGCCGCATCGCCGGCCGCTCCGGCCGCCGGCGCGGCACTGGCCGCCGCGCTGGGCACCGTCGTCGCCGACCTGGAACCCGAATGCCTCGGCCTCTACTGTGCGCTCGGCTCGGAATTTAACGCAGCACGGGCGCTTGCCGCCGACGCGCGATTCGCGGAATTGCCGCTGGCCCTGCCATATGCACGCCGTTCGCCGCGGACGATGGAGTTCCGGCGCTGGGACGGCGTCGTCTCCGGCTATGCCGACGAGTGCGGCATCGGCTCGAGCCAGGGCGAGGCCGTCTTGCCCGACGTCGTCGTCGTCCCCTGCGTCGGCTTCACCGAGGCCGGGCACCGCCTCGGCTTCGGCGGCGGCTACTACGATCGCTGGCTCGCGGCGCATCGCCACGTCACGGCGGTCGGTCTGGCCTGGTCGTTTGCCGAGATCGACCTGACGACCTTCGCGGCACGGCGGCACGACGTGCCGCTCACGCTGATCGTCACCGAGCGCGGCGTTCGCTGAGGCCGCGTCGCGGTGCGACTCACGGCGTGGACCTGATCGCCTTCACCGCGGCGCAGGTCGCCGCCGCTTCGGCCTCGACCCAGGCGCAGAACTTCTCCACCTCGGGCCGGCTGCGGCTCGTCGGCCCGACCAGCATCCAGTACGAAAACGGGCTGCCGATGCGCCCGGCGACGCCGAACGGTTCGACCAGCTCGCCGCGCTGCAGTGCCTCGAAGACGAGCGGGACGCGGGCCAGCGCCACGCCGTGGCCGGCGAGCGCCGCCTGCACCTGCTGGTAGGTGAAGTTGAGGTACAGCCAGCGGCGCGGCTGCAGGCCGGGCACGCCGTGCGCGTCGAGCCAGTGCCGCCAGCTGAGAAATTCGGTGCTGGCGCGATCGTCGTCTTCCTCGGCCAGCGTGTGATGCCCCAGGTCGACGGCGCTCGCCAGCGGCGGCGCCTTGCCCTCCCGTATTTTTTCCCAGAGAGCCCGGCTGACGACCGGCGTCAGCGTCTCGTCGAAGAGATGCACGCCGCCTGCGGGAACCTGGGCCGGGCTGCAGTAGCGAAGCGCGAGATCGAGCTCCGGATCGTCGAGGTCGGCGATCGCGTCGTGCGCCGAGACGCGGATGTCGATGTCGGGATGCTCGCGCTGGAAGGCTTCGATGCGCGGCAGCAGCCACAACGAGCCGAACGAGGCGAAGGTCGTGACGCTGACGCGGCGCCGGCTGCGCGAGCGGCGGATCTGCTGCACGCTGGCGTCGAGCTTGGCCAGCCACGGCTCGACGGCGCGCAGCAAGGTCTGCCCGTCCGGGGCGACCTGCACGTGGCGCGTGCCGCGCAGGAAGAGTGACGCGCCGAGCTCGTCCTCGAGGCTCTTGATCTGCCGGCTGATCGCCGACTGGGTGACATGCAACTCCTCGGCCGCGGCACCGAAGCTGAGCAACCGGGCGACCGCCTCGAAGGCGCGCAGATTGCTCAGCGAGAGAGGCCGGCGGGATCGGATACTCATATCAATCTGGCATCAATCGATGTCCCCATTATCATTGGATTTACCTCCTGGATGTCGCCATCATGGCGGCACTGATCGTTCCAGGAGATCATGATGAAAACGCAACAATCCGCCTACCCCGCAGAAGCTGTCGAAGGGGTCGTCAGCCGCTTGCCCGAAGGCCGGGTCGTCGCTCTCGACGGCCATGGCGGAAGGGTATCGGTACTTGCCGGGCGCGTCTGGCTGACGCGCGACGGCGATCCCGAAGACCACTTCCTGGGCCCCGGCCAGACGCTGAGCCTTCCCAGATCGCGCGGAACGCTGGTCGAGTCCTGGGGCCGCGGCCCGGCCCTGATCGCCTGGCGCCCGCGCAGCGCCCTCGAGCACCTCCGCGACGCCGTGCTCGGCACCTGCGACCGCTGCTGGGAGCTGATGCATCCGGCCGAACGCGTAGGCATCGGCAGCGTGGCGGCGCTGGCGGCGCTCCTCTTCGCCGGCACGCTCTTCGGGCCGGTCGCCGATGCGCGGGTCCGCTCGCTCGCCGCCCCGCCGACGAACGCCGCCGTCTTGCACAATGCGGACAGGGCCGCCGCAGGCGCGACCGAGACGCGAGGAGGCTCCGCCGATGGCATCGATACCCGGGACGGACCGCGACCTGCTGCGCAAGAAGCTCATCGCGGCGCGCCAGGCGCTGCCTGACCGGCTCGAGCGCGCCGTCGAGCTGCAGAACGTCTTGCGCGTCTGGCTAGTCGGCCGGCGCGAGATCTCGATCGGCGCCTACTGGCCGATCAAGGGCGAGTTCGATCCGCTGCCCGCGCTCTATCGCTGGAGCGAGGGCGATCCCGACGGCGAGATGCGCCGGATCGGCTTGCCCGTGGCCGACCGCGCGACCGCGTCGCTCCGTTTTTGCCTCTGGTATCCAGGCTGCGAGATGGAGCTCGACGCCTTCGACATTCCGAAGCCCAAGGACACCGACGAATTCGTTCCGCAGATGCTGGTCGTGCCCTGCCTCGGCTTCGGGCCCGGCGGGGTTCGCCTGGGCTACGGCGGCGGCTTCTTCGATCGAGCGCTGGGCGCTCTGACGCCGCGGCCGGTGACCGTCGGCGTAAGCTTCACGCACGGCTTCCTGCCGTTCCTGCGCGCCGTGCCGGGCGAGCTGCCGCTCGAAGCGATGCTGACCGAAGACGGCGTCATGTGGCAGCGCGGCTGAAGCCGCGGCCCGGACCTGCTCGCGGACCGGGATCAGGTCGCGAGGCGCCTGCAGATCTCGAGCGCGAGCCCCGACTGGTTCAGCGTGTAGAAGTGGATCCCCGGTGCTCCGCCTTCGACCAGGCGGCGGCACAAGCGCTCGACGACGTCGAGCCCGAAGGCGCGGATCGACGCCGTGTCGTCGAGGAAGCCTTCCATCTTCAGCGCGACCCAGCGCGGGATCTCGATGCCGTCGCGCGCCGCGAACTGGGCGATCTTCGCGTAGTTGTGGAAGGGCATGACGCCGGCGACGATCGGCACCTCGACGCCGAGGGCGCGCACCTCGTCGACAAAGTGGAAGTACGCGTCGGCGTTGTAGAAGAACTGCGTGATCGCCGAATCGGCGCCGGCCTTCACCTTGGCGGCGAAGTGCTCCAGGTCGCGCTTCGCATAGCGCTGTTGCGGGTGGTATTCCGGATAGCCGGCGACCTCGATGTGCCAGTCCTTGCCTTCCTTCTCGCGGATGAAGGAGATCAGCTCGCTGGCGTAGCGGAATTCGCCCGCCGTCGCGGTGCCGCTCGGCAGGTCGCCGCGCAGGGCGACGAGGCGGCGGATGTTCTGGCGGCGATAGGTGGCCAGCGTCTGCGCGATGCCTTCGCGCGTCGAGCCGACGCACGAGATGTGCGGCGCCGCTTCCTGGCCCAGGGCGGCGATATCGGCGACGGTGGCGAGCGTCTTGTCGCGCGTCGCTCCGCCGGCGCCGTAGGTGACGCTGAAGAATTCCGGCCGCGCCGCGGCGAGCTCGTGCACGACGGTCTTCAGCTTCTCGCTGCCGACCGGCGTGTTCGGCGGGAAGAACTCGAAGCTCACCGGCACCGGCATGTGCAGTTCTTCGCTCATTGCGGCGATCCGTCGTAGGCCTCGCGCGCGGCGCGGAGAAAGAACTCGCGGTTGCCGTCGCCGCCGTCGATCGCGCTCGCGAACCAGTCGCGCACGATCAGCCCGTGTCTCGCGCAGGCCTTGCGCAGCTTTGTTTCGACATGAGCGTAGGCGGCGGGCGATTTCACGAGCCCGCCCTTGCCGATATCGACGCGCTGCAATTCGAACTGTGGCTTGACGAGGAGCATCAGGTCGCCTGCCATGAGCGGCAGCAAGGCCGGCAGCACGAGCGCAAGCGAGATGAACGACAGGTCGCCGACGATGAGATCGAGGCGACCGACCGGCAATTGCGACGCTTCGAGATGGCGTGCGTTGACGCCTTCGAGCACGGTCACCCGCTCGTCGGTCGCGATGCGCACGTGCACCTGCCCATGTCCGACCTCGACACCGACGACGCGCGCCGCGCCGGCTTGCAGCAGCACGTCGGTGAAGCCGCCCGTGCCCTGGCCGATGTCGAGGCAGGTCATGCCGGTCACGTCGATGCCGCAACGCGTGATCGCTGCCTCGAGCTTCAAGCCGCCGCGCGAGACGAAGCGCAGCTCCGCATCGTCCGTGACCTCGAGGACGCAGTCGTCGTCGACCGGCTCGCCCGACTTGCGCGCCACACGCCATGTGTCGCCGTGCTGCACGCGCAAGCCGCCACGCGCGATCAGGCGCGCCGCGGCCGAACGCGTCGGCGCCAGGCCGCGCTGCACGGCGAGGAGATCGGCGCGCGTCATTCGAGCGAGCCGAGGTGGCGGACCGCCGCCTTGCCCAGCTTGTGGTCGAAGGTCACCAGCGGTGCCCGCAGCTGCGAGGCGAGGGCGAGATAGGCAGCGTCGTAGGCCGAAAGCATGTAGGTGGCCGCCAGCGACAGCACCGCATCGGGCGCCGTGCGGTGCATCGTGATGTCGAATTGCATGTACGCAGCGACTGCGGCCGCAGTCACGTCGTTGTCGACACCGGCGCGGCGCTTCTTCTCGGCCACGCTCGCGATCTCGTGGTCGAGCAGCCACGGCGCATGCAAGGCCCGGCCGTCGACGAGCTGCGCCGCCGCGTCGCGCCAGGGCTCGTCGAACAGCAGCGCGACGAGGACCGAGCAGTCGACGACGGTGGGCGGCCGCACGAGGTAGGAGGCAGGCGGCTCGGCGACATAGAGAGCCGTTCCCTTCGTCCTCATCGCGAATCGCGGTCGGCGCGAATGATGTCGACGCCGAGCGGGCCGCCCTCAATCGGCTTCGGAAAACGCCGCCTCAGCTCGGCCACGATGTCCTCGGTCGTCCGCCAGCCGACGCGCGTGCCGCCCCCAGGGCCGCTGCGTTGCGCCAAGGGCGGCGCCGGCTCGACCTCGCGCGCCGCTTCGCTGACGATCGCCATCAGTTCGCCCTGCAACGAGCGGTGATTGCGTTCGGCACGCGCCCGCAGGCGCTCGGCAAGTTGGTCCGGAACGCCCTTGATCGACAGATTCACAGCCATTTCGCCTCCACGGGAAGGAGTGGTTCCATTTTGGAGCCATTTCGCCCAAGGCGTCAAGTCAATAGCGATAGGAGTCCGGCTTGTACGGTCCTTCCTTCTTGACGCCGATGTAGGCGGCCTGCTCGTCGCTCAGCTCGGTCAGCATGGCGCCGACCTTCTTCAGGTGCAGGCGCGCGACCTTCTCGTCGAGGTGCTTGGGCAGCACGTAGACGTGGCCGCTCTGGTAGTGCTCGCGCCGCGTGAAGAGTTCGATCTGCGCGATCGTCTGGTTGGCGAAGCTCGACGACATGACGAAGCTCGGATGGCCAGTGCCGCAGCCGAGGTTCACCAGGCGCCCCTTGGCGAGCAGGATGATGCGCTTGCCGTCAGGGAAGACGACGTGGTCGACCTGCGGCTTGATCTCCTCCCACTCGTACTTCTCGATCGACGCGATGTCGATCTCGTTGTCGAAGTGGCCGATGTTGCAGACGATCGCCTGGTCCTTCATCTTCGCCATGTGCTCGTGTCGGATCACGCCCTTGTTGCCGGTCGCCGTCACGAAGATGTCGGCCTTGTCGGCGGCGTACTCCATCGTCACGACCTTGTAGCCTTCCATCGCCGCCTGCAGGGCGTTGATCGGGTCGATCTCGGTCACCCAGACCTGCGCCGAGAGCGCGCGCAGCGCCTGCGCGCAGCCCTTGCCGACGTCGCCGTAGCCGGCGACGCAGGCGACCTTGCCGGCGATCATCACGTCGGTGGCGCGCTTGATCCCGTCGACCAGCGACTCGCGGCAGCCGTAGAGGTTGTCGAACTTGCTCTTCGTGACCGAATCGTTGACGTTGATGGCGCTGAACAGCAGCGTGCCGCGCGCCGCCATCTCCTTCAGGCGATGCACGCCGGTCGTCGTCTCCTCGGTCACGCCGATGATCTGGGCGCCCTTGCGGCTGTACCAGCTCGGG
>DATMGW010000105.1:0-5364 GCA_035555295.1 Caldimonas sp. | reverse complement strand
CCGATGCGGCCGCCGATGCGTTCAAGGCCTTCGCCGCGGCCCTGAAGCTGGCGCAGGCGGCGGCCGACGGCAATGACCTGAAGGGCGGCACCGAGCAGGCGGGGAAGGCTGCCGACCTGCTCGTTGCCGCCAAGGCGGTGCAGGCGCAGCACGGCGACTACGCGGCGCTGCGCAAGACGATCGAGGAGCGGCGCAAGAAGGTCGGAGTTTTGCCGGTCGCTGCGTCGCTCGCGGCCCTGTTGGCCGCCATCGACAACGCGTTGATCGACGCCGCGACCCGCGACGCCGGCCACGACGCCGCCGCTGCGATGGCCGCGCTGCGCACGGCCGCGGCCGCGGCGACGCATGCCGAGCAGGCGGCGGTGGCGCGCAAGGCCTACGACGATCAGGCCAAGACGATCGACACGGCGATCAAGGCCATCGCCGCTCCGGCCGACCGGGCGCTGCGCGATGCGCTCGCCGCCGACCTCGTGGCGGCGACGCACAACGCGGACGCCGTCCATTTCACGATCGCAAACCAGGCGCTCGAAAAGATCGAGGTCAAGCTCGAGGGCAAGAAGGCCGGCGACCTGGCGAAGACGAGCCCGAACTCGGCGGCCTTGAAGGACGCGGTCAAGAAGATGATGGCCAAAGGCGGCGATACCGAGGTCGATGCTCTGATGAGCTCGCTGCCCGACAACGTCGACACCAAGGTGCTGGTGACCCTGGCCAAGGAGCGCTTCGGCGTCGATCTCGTCGTCGACGGCACCGCGCCCGACGAGGCGAAGACGATCAAGCAGATGTGCCGCATGCTCGCCAAGGTGCCGCACGACGTGAAGAAGAGCCCGAGCCTGAAGACCGTCAAGCACGAGAAGCCGAACACGAACGGCGGCGCTTACGGTGGCGACGACGGCGGCGTGATCACGATGAACGGGCGACCCAAGCAGTCCGATCAGGAATTTGGCAGCAAACAGATCAACGCCGATGGCACGCCGGAGCTGCCCGATGGCGTCGATCCCGATTGCCAGCCCAAGGACGAGGAGAAGATCGACTATTTCGATTTCGCGACGCTGCACGAGGTCGGCCATTCGGTCGACGATGCGCAGAACTTCATGAAGGCGCGCGAAGACAACGCCGAGTTCGGCGGCTGGCGGACCTATGGCGGCAACGTCCAGCCGATCGCCGACGCGGTCGCCGCCGAGCACGGCTTCGACAAGACGCCGGAGCAGAAGAAGTACGTGATCGATCTCATCCTGCGCAAGATGCCGGTGCCGCCGGCCGCGCCGCCGGGGCAGGAGGTCGACTTCCAGACGCGCCTCAACAGCGTCAACCAGTGGCACTTGATCGCGACGGCGCAAAACGTCTGGTGGCGCCAGGGCGACTGCGACAGCATCACGATCGGCGATCGCATCTACCACGAGGCTTACGACCAGACCTGGGTCAGCTACCTGGCGGGCGCCAGGAAGCGCGGCATCACCGGCTACCAGTTCCGCGCCCCGGCCGAATGGTTCGCCGAGCTGTATGCGACCTTCCACATGGACAAGCTCAAGCCGAGCCACCCGGCTCGTTCGTGGCTGGCCAAGCTCGGCCCGCCGACCCACTGACCGGCCGAAGGAATCACCGTGTCCATCTTTCGCAATGCCGACGTCGCTTGCCCGTCATGCAAGACGGTCGTCCATTTCGAGCTCGTGCACAGCGTCAACGCCGACCGTCGCCCCGACTTGCGCCAAGCCATCCTCGACCGCAGCTTCCAGCGCGAGAAGTGCATGGCGTGCGGCTTCGTCTTTCGCATGGAGCCCGAGTTCAGCTACATCGACATCAAGCGCGGCCAGTACATCGCCGTCTGGCCGGTGTCGCGGCTCGACGAGGCCGCGGCGCTCGAGGAGAAGAGCCACGCCGCGTTCGAGCGCTCGTTCGGAAGCCAGGCGCCCGGCGAGGCGCGCGCCATCGGCAAGAAGGTCACGCCGCGCACCGTGTTCGGCTGGGCGGCGCTGAACGAGAAATTGATCGCCGCCGAGGCCGGCATCGACGATCGGATCCTCGAGCTGGCCAAGCTCGGCGCGATCCGCAACCTCGATCAAGCGCCGATGGACTCGGGGACCGAGTTCCGCCTGGTCGAGGTCCAGCCCGATGCGATCATGCTCGGCTGGATCCGGACCGCGACGGATCAGTTGCTCGACGTCGTCAGCCTGCCGCGCGCGGCGCTGGCGGAGATCGAGGCGGCGCCTGACGATTGGGCGGCGCTGCGCGACGACATCGGCTCGGGCCTCTACGTCGACTACCGCAAGAGCCTGCTGGCGGTCTGATCCGGCCTCACGGGGTCGGCGACGGCGCCTCGCCCGAGGCGAGCGGCGCCCGCTGCTTCCAGCCCTTGCCCCGGTGCTCGGCGGTGATGCTCGTGTAGATGCCGCCGCGCACGTTCCAACGCGCGTGGATGCGTGCGAAGCGCGGACGCGCGGCCTGGACGATCGCGTCGAGGATGTCGTTCGTCACCTGCTCGTGGAATGCGCCGACATCGCGATAGCTCCACAGATAGAGCTTGAGGCTCTTCAGCTCGATGCAGTGCTTGTCGGCCACCATGTCGATCGTGAAATGGGCGAAATCAGGCTGCCCCGTGAGCGGGCAGGTGCAGGTGAATTCCGGGATCACGAACTGGATCACATAGTCGCGCGCCGGTGTCGGATTGGCGAACACGTCGAGGTGATCCTGGGGCGCCGTCGGCGCTATGGCGGGCCGCTGTCGCATTGAAACAGCCGCCTTGCGACGCGAGGTCTTGACCATGGAAAGCGCTCTGCGCAGCCCGTCCGGGCGAAGCTGCAATGTTATCATCGAGGCGCTACGAGCCCGACCCTTGGTGGCGTTTTCTGCCATTAAATCAATAACTTAGCCGCGCCGCCGCCGCTTCTTCATGCGCCTTCACTCGATCAAGCTTTCGGGCTTCAAGTCTTTCGTCGAACCGACTCAGTTCCAGCTTCCAGGCCAGTTGGTCGGCGTCGTCGGACCGAACGGTTGCGGCAAGTCGAACATCATCGACGCGGTCCGCTGGGTGCTCGGCGAAAGCAAGGCGAGCGAGCTGCGCGGCGAGTCGATGCAGGACGTCATCTTCAACGGCTCGGGCCTAAGAAAGCCCGCCGGCCGGGCCAGCGTCGAGCTCGCCTTCGACAATTCGCAGGGCCGCGCCGGCGGCCCGTGGAGTCGTTTCAGCGAGATCGCCGTCAAGCGGGTGCTGACACGCGACGGCACGAGCAGCTACTACATCAACAACCAGGCAGTGCGCCGCCGCGACGTCCAGGACGTGTTCCTCGGCACCGGCCTCGGGCCGCGCGCCTACGCGATCATTGGCCAGGGGACGATCTCGCGCATCATCGAGAGCAAGCCCGAGGAGTTGCGCTTCTTCCTCGAGGAAGCGGCCGGGGTCTCGAAGTACAAGGAGCGACGCCGCGAGACCGAGACTCGCCTGAAGGACACGCGCGAGAACCTGACCCGCGTCGAGGACATCCTGCGCGAGCTGAACCAGAATCTCGACAGGCTCGAGTCGCAGGCCGCGGTCGCCGGGCGCTATCGTGCCCTCCAGCACGACAGCCAGACACGGCAACACCAGCTCTGGTTCCTCAAGCACCGCGACGCGGCACGCGAGGAGGAACGCGTTCGCCAGGCGGTCGCCGCGGCGCATGCCGGGCTCGAATCGCGCGTCGCCGAGCTGCGCCATGCCGAGGCCGAGCTCGAGGCGATCCGCCAGTCGCACTACGACGCCAACGACGCACTGCACGCGGCGCAGGGCGCGCTCGGCGAAGCCGCGCTCGAGGTGAGCCGCATCGAGGAGCGCATCCGCTACGTCGCCGAAGGGCGCGAGCGCGTGGTCCGGCAGCGCGCCGATCTGGAAGGGCAGCGCAGCTCGTGGCTGGCGCGCGAAAGTGAAGCGCGCGCCGAGCACGAGCAGGCCGGGTCCGGCATCGAGGCCGCCAAGGAGACGAGCATCGCCTTCGCCGAACGCGTCGCTCAGCAAGCGGCGGCGCTGGCCGATGCCGCTGCCGCATCGCGCGCCGCGCATGCGGCGAGCGGGGCGCAGCGCGAGGTCGTCGCCGGGGTCGCGCAGCAGATCCAGGTCGCAGCGGCGGAGACGCGCGGCGTCGACGAACGACTCGAGCAAGGCGAAGCGCGGCGGAGCCGCCTCCTCGACGAGGAGCGCGGGCTCGCGCCCGCCGATCCGGCGCACCTGGAAGGCGCGCGCCAACGCACTGCTGAAGCCGTGGCCGCGCACGCCGCGGCTGAGGCGCAGCTGGCGCAGTGGCAGGAACGCGTGCCGGCTCTCGAGGAAGCGCGTCGCGTCGCGCAAGCCGCGGCGAACGACGAGGCGCACCGCCAGGCCGAGCTCGCCGCCCGCCTCGACGCCTTGAAAGCGCTGCAGGAAAAAGTCCAGGTCGAAGACAAGCTCAAGCCCTGGCTCGCCAAGCACGGACTCGAGTCGCTGCGGGGACTGTGGCGGCGCGTCCGCATCGAGGCAGGCTGGGAGGCGGCGCTCGAGGCGGCGCTGCGCGAGCGCCTCGGCGCGCTCGAGATCGGCCGGCTCGACACGGTTCGGGCCTTCGCCGCCGACGCGCCGCCGGCGCGCCTGGCGTTCTTCACAGCGCCGACGGCGTCGGCTCCCTCCGCGCACCGGACGCTGCCGCGCCTGGCCGAGCTCCTCCATCTCGGCGATGCGGGACTCGTCGCCTTGCTGGGCGATTGGCTGGAGGGCGTCTACACCGCCGCCGACCTCGACGCCGCGCTGGCCGCGCGCTCGATCCTCACGCACGGCGAAGTCATCATGACGCGCGAGGGCCACGCCGTGAGCCCCTTCGCCGTCAGCTTCTACGCGCCGGATTCGCAGCAGGCCGGGTTGCTCGCCCGTGCCCAGGAGATCGAGAACCTCGACAAGCAGGTGCGCGCGCAGGGCATCCTTCTCGACGAAGCGAAGAGCCGCCTGGTGCGTGCCGAGGTCGAGATGAGCGATGCGGCCGAGCGCCTCGCGGCGAGCCGCAGCGCGGCAGCGAGCGCGCAATCGGCGGCGCATCAGCAGCAGGTCGAGCTGATGCGCCTGGCGCAGCTGACCGAACAGACGAGCTTGCGGCGCGAGCAGCTCGGGGGCGAGCGTGCTGCGCTCGAGGCCGAGATCGAAGACCTCGCGGCGCGCCGTGCCGCGGGTCTGGCCCGCTTCGAGTCGCTCGATGCCGAGCTGGCCGTCGCGCAGGAGCGCCACGCCGAGCTCGATGAGGCCGCGCACGCCGCCGACCGCGCTGTCGCAGCGGCGCGCGACGAGCAGAATTCGCTCGAGCGGCAGGCGCAGGAAGCGCAGTTCGAGTTGCGCGCGCTCGTCGCCCGGCGAGCCGAGCTCGAGCGCGCGAT
>DATMGW010000104.1:0-2459 GCA_035555295.1 Caldimonas sp. | reverse complement strand
GGTGGCAATCGCGGCGGTTACTGACCCGATTTCGTCCTCAGGCGAACGGCGGTGCAGCGAAAGCGCACCGCCTTTTTCATTGCGCCGCGTCCCTCCTGCGCTTGCGCGGGCGACCGGCGACCAGGCGGTCGAACCAGGCGTCGGGAAGGACGCGCAAAAGGCGCGCGACGACGCCCATCTGCCAGGGAATGACACGCCAGCTCGTGCCGGCTTCGATGGCGCGCCAGGCGCGATCGGCGAAGTCGCCGGCGCCGATCAGGAAGGGCATCGAATAGCGGTTGCCCTGCGTGAGCGGCGTGTCGACGTAACCCGGCACGATCGTCACGACCTTGACGCCGAACGGTCGCATCTCGCCGCGCAGGCTTTCGCAATAGCTGATGACCGCGGCCTTGCTCGAGCAGTAGGCGCCGTGCCCGGGCAGGCCGCGTATGCCGGCGACGCTGGCGACGCCGACCAGGGTTCCCGACCGGCGCTCGCACATCGGTGCGACGAACGGATGAAAGGTCGCAGCCATCCCGAGGTTGTTCGTCTCGAAGGTGGCACGCATCACCTCGAGGTCGGCCAGCACCGCGGTATCGACGCCGACGCTGATTCCGGCATTGGCGATGACGACGTCCGGAACGCCCTGCGCCTCGATGCAGGCGCGCCCGACGGCGACGATCGCGGCGACATCGCGCACGTCGGCGACATAGACGGCAAAGCGAGCCGGATCGATTCCCGCCTGCGCGGCCCAGTGGGTGACGGCGTCGCCGCGCCGCGCGACGAGCGCCAGGCGGTAGCCCGCGCCATGAAAGCGCGCCGCCAGCGCCTGGCCGATACCGCTCGAGGCGCCGGTAATGAAGACCAGCGGGTCGGCCCTCACGGCGGGCCCCCAAGGCAGACCGTGACGTGGACGGCGCGGCCTCTCATGTCACGACCCGCGCTTCGGCGCGACGAAGGTCGCGCTCGAATGCCCCTTCAGCTCGACGACGCGAGCCAGGTTGTCGTACTCCATACCTTCGGCGCGGACCACGCTCGCGCCCTGCGTGACGACGACGGGTAGATGCGAGCGGACCTGCTCGACGTTGCGAAACGCATGCAGGAACTCGCTGCGGAATTCGATCGCCTCTTCCTTGCCCGTTGCCGGCCGGAGCACGCGCGCGTCGCCGCTCAGCTGCACTTCGCTGCCGTCTCCGTTGGACAGCGCGTGCCTGGCGCTGGCGATGGTCACGGCGCCGTCGTCGCCGATGGCCCGGATGCGCGCGTCGTCGATCTCCAGCGTGTCGTCGTCTGGATAGTGGCGCAAGGCCTCGCCCTCGATCTGCGTGCGCATCGTGCCGTCGGCAGCGAATCGTTGCACGACGAAGCGTGTCATCACGTAGTCGGCCTCGTGACGCGGGACTTCGGCGGGGCGGCCGGTTTCGACGCTCGGCGCGTTGCGCACGAGCCATCCGGTACTGAGCGCGAGCACCGCCATCATGATGAGCGGCAGGTAGGCCGATGCGAGATCGATCCAGCGCGCGTACCAGGGCGCCGTTGGCGCGACCGGCTCGGGCCCGGCGAACGATAGATCGACTGGGTCGTCCTCGTCGAGGCGGGTCTCGATGACGTCGACGGCCTCGGCCTCGGCGACGTCAGGGTGCGCCATCCGGCTGCGGCGCTGCCGCGAGGAGCATGGCGTAGCGCCCGGCGGCGACGAGAAGAAGGTCGCAGAACTCGCGCGCCGCGCCGAAGCCGGCGCGGGCCGTCGTGACGTGGCCGGCGATCGCCTTCGCTTCGATGTGCGCGTCGGGCGGGGCGCAGGCGAAAGCGGCACGGCGCATCAACGGGAGGTCGGGCCAGTCGTCGCCCATGACGGCGACACGGTTCCAGTCGAGGCCGATCGCATCGAGGATGACGGCGGCTGCCGCGAGCTTGTCGGCGACACCATAGGCCGCATGCGCGAGCCCGAGATCGGCGACGCGGCGACGCACCGCGGGCGAGTCGCGGCCGGTGACGACGATCGGCACGATGCCGGCTCGCCCGAGCAGTTTCAGGCCATGCCCATCGAGCGTCGAGAACGCCTTGAACTCCTCGCCGGCCTCGCCGATGTAGATGCGTCCATCGGTGAGGACGCCGTCGACGTCGAAGATCGCCGCGGCGATCCCGTCGCCGGGACCCCGCGCCGCAAGGAGCAACTCGGGCGCAAACGTCAGGGTCGGCGTCGATACGGCGGCCCGGTCGGGCGCCGGGCCGTTCCCAAGTCCGGCCGCGTCCCCCGGGGGGGCAGCGACCGCAGGGAGCGTGGCGGCACCATCCATTCAGATCACCTTGGCACGCATCAGGTCGTTCGAGTTCAGGGCGCCGACCAGGCGGCCTTCGCCATCGACGACGAGCAGCCCCGTGACCCGATGCCGCTCCATCAGCTCGGCGGCCTCGACGGCGAGCGCCTCGCTACGAATGAGCTTGGGGCCGGCGTGCATCACCTCATGCGCGGCGAG
>DATMGW010000103.1:0-4495 GCA_035555295.1 Caldimonas sp. | reverse complement strand
TGGTCCTGCGTCACGTCGTCGCCGAGCACGTCGAGCAGCTTGTCGTTGAGGATGACGATCAGCGAATCGACGTTCGCCTCGAGCTCGGCGACGCCCGCGTCGGCGGCCTTCAGGCGGCGCGGCCCTTCGAACTCGAAGGGCTTGGTGACCACGCCGACCGTGAGGATGCCCATCTCGCGCGCCACGCGGGCGATCACCGGCGCCGCGCCGGTGCCCGTGCCGCCGCCCATTCCGGCGGTGATGAAGAGCATGTGCGCGCCTTCGATCGACTGGCGGATCCGGTCGACCGCCTCTTCCGCCGCCGCCTTGCCGGCCTCCGGCTTGGCGCCGGCGCCGAGGCCGGTCGACCCGAGCTGGATCAGGTGGTGCGCCGCCGAGCGGTTGAGCGCCTGCGCGTCGGTGTTGGCGCAGACGAAGTCGACCCCCTGCACGCCTTCGTCGATCATGTGCTCGACGGCGTTGCCGCCGCCTCCGCCGACGCCGATCACCTTGATCTGCGTGCCCATCGTGAACTCTTCGATCATTTCGATTGCCATCTGTAGCTCCAATCCTTCTTTGCAGTTGCCGTTTGAGTCGTCTTCAATCTTCGAAATACGTTTTGCTGTTCTTTCGTGGGCGTTCAGGGGTCATCCGCTCGGTGGCGGATCGTGAGAGTGGGGCAAGCAAGCTTTCAGGCACGGCGGATTCAGGGTCATGACCGGTTCCCCTTTTTCAAAAGTTGCCGAGGAACCAGTCCTTGGCGCGGCCGAACATCGTCTTCACCGAGCCCGCCTGCTGCGCGGCGCGCTGGCCGCGGGTGCGCGCGATCCGCGCTTCCTCGAGCAGGCCCATCACGGTGGCGGAACGCGGGTTGGCGACCATGTCGTGCAGGGCGCCGCGATAGAGCGGCGTGCCCTTGCGGACGGGTTTGAGAAAGATGTCTTCGCCGAGCTCGATCATTCCCGGCATGACGGCGGCGCCGCCGGTGATGACGATGCCGCTCGACAGCAGCTCCTCGTAGCCGCTCTCGCGGATCACCTGGTGCACCAGCGAATAGATCTCCTCGATGCGCGGCTCGATCACCCCGGCCAGGGCCTGCCTGGACAACATGCGCGGCGGTCGGTCGCCGAGGCCGGGCACCTCGAGCTGCTCGTTCGGGTCGGCGAGGAGCTGCTTGGCGACGCCGTACTCGACCTTGATCTCCTCGGCGTCCTTGGTCGGCGTGCGCAAGGCCATCGCGATGTCGCTCGTGATCAGGTCGCCGGCGATCGGGATCACGGCCGTGTGCCGGATCGAGCCGTCGGTGAAGATCGCGACGTCGGTCGTTCCCGCACCGATGTCGACGAGCGCGACGCCGAGGTCCTTCTCGTCGTCGGTCAGCACGGCGTGGCTCGACGCGCTCGGGTTGAGCACCAGCTGGTCGACCTCGAGGCCGCAGCGGCGCACGCACTTGACGATGTTCTCGGCCGCGCTCTGCGCTCCGGTGACGATGTGCACCTTGACCTCGAGCCGGCCCCCGCTCATGCCGATCGGCTCCTTCACCTCGTGGCCGTCGATCACGAACTCCTGCGGCTCGACCAGGAGCAGCCGCTGGTCGTTCGGGATGTTGATCGCCTTGGCCGTCTCGACGACGCGCGTCACGTCGACCGGAGTCACCTCCTTGTCACGGACGATCACCATGCCGGTCGAGTTCTGGCCGCGGATGTGGCTGCCGGTGATGCCGGTGTAGACCCGCGTGATCTTGCAGTCGGCCATCATCTCGGCCTCTTTCAGCGCCTGCTGGATCGACTGCACGGTGGCGTCGATGTTGACGACGACGCCGCGCTTCAGGCCATGCGCCGGCGCGCTGCCGAGGCCGGCGATGCGCAGCTCGCCGTCGGGCATCACCTCGGCAACGACCGCCATCACCTTGGCGGTGCCGATGTCGAGCCCGACGACGAGATCCTTCGCTTCCTTGGCCATTTCAGCGCCCGCCCGGCCGCCCGAAGGGCGCTGAGCGCCCCCTCGGGGAGCAGCGAACGAAGTGAGCGTGGGGGTAGTTCATTGCTTGCCCTCTATTTCTTTTGTGTTGACTTGTCGGCCGCCGGCAGCGTCGTCGAGATGCCGCGCAGGCGCACCGCGTAGCCGTCGGTGTGGCGCAGGTCGGCGTATTCGAGCGGCCTCTGGTAGCGCGAGATCACCTGGCGAACCGTCGCGACGAAGCGCGACGCGCGCGCGACGATCTCGTCGTCGCCGCCGCGGCCGATCTCGACGACGGCACCGCTGTCGAGCGTCGCCTGCCACGAGCCGCGGCTGGAGAGCTGCAGCGCGTCGACTCGCGCTTCGAGCCGGGCGAAGACGGGGCCGAGCCGGTCCTGCATCGCCAGCACGTGCGCCGAGCTGCCGTCCGGGCCCTCGAGCGTCGGCAAGGTTTCGTCCTCGACGTCGCCGACGTTGGCCTCGAACACTTCGCCGAAGCTGTTGACGAGCTTCTCGCTGCCCGGCTCGCTGCCGGCCCACAAGGCGACCGGCCGATGCTCTTCGAGGCGCACGCGCAGGCGGTTCGGCCAGACCCGTTGCACGACGGCGTGACGCACCCACGGCACCGTTTCGAAAGCCCGTCGCACCGAGCCGAGATCGAGCGTCAGGAAGTTGCCCGCCAGCTTCGGCGCCGCGTTGGCGCGGATCGTCGAGACGCTGTTGCGGCCGACGTCGCCGTCGACGCTGATCGAGCGGATCGCGAAGAACGGCTGGCGCGCCAGCCAGAGCAGCACCGTCGCGGCGACGAGGAGCGCGGCGACGAAGGCGAGCAGGCTTGCCGTCGCATTCATGAAGCGCACGTCGGCAGGCGCCGGGAGGTCGCGCGAGGACAAGGCGGCGGAGCGGGCCACGCTTTAGCTCCTCCTGCCGGCGGCCAGGCGCGCCGGATCGGAATCGAGCGCCGCCGCGGCGACGAGCTCGAGGCACAGCTGCGCGTAGCTGATTCCCGCGGCGCGCGCCGAGATCGGCACGAGCGAGTGCGTCGTCATTCCCGGCGAGGTGTTCATCTCGAGCAGGAAGAGCTTGCGATCGCTGCTGCGCATCATCAGATCGGCGCGGCCCCAGCCGCGGCAGCCGAGCGTGCGGTAGGCGGCGAGGACGAGCCGCTCGACCTCGGCCGTCTCGGCCGCGCTGAGGGCGCCGCACGGGCACTCGTAGCGAACGACGTCGGTGAAGTACTTGTTGTGATAGTCGTACTCGCCTTCGGGCGCGACGATGCGTACGACCGGCAAGGCACGGGCGCCCGGGCCAACGCCCAGCACCGGGCAGGTCAACTCGTCGCCGTCGATGAACTCCTCGCACAGCACGTCGGCGTCGTAGCGCGCCGCCAGCTCGACGGCGCCCTGCATGCCGGAATAGCCGGCGACTTTCGTGATGCCGATCGACGAGCCTTCGCGCGGCGGCTTGACGACCAGGGGCAGCCCGAGCACGTCGGGAACGGCGCGCGTCTGCTCGCGGCCCTGCTCGCCTTCGGCGAGGCGCACGAAGCGCGGCGTCGGCAGCCCCTCGGCGATCCAGAGGCGCTTGGTCATCACCTTGTCCATGGCGATCGCCGACGCCATCACGCCCGAGCCGGTGTATGGAATGCCGAGCAACTCGAGCGCACCCTGGACGCTGCCGTCTTCGCCGTGGCGGCCGTGCAAGGCGATGAAGCAACGCGCGATGCCTTCCCTCTTCAGCTCGCCGAGATCGCGCTCGGCCGGATCGAAGGCGTGCGCGTCGACGCCTTGCGAACGCAGCGCCGCGAGCACCCCGGTGCCGGACATCAGCGAGATCTCGCGTTCGGCCGAGGCGCCGCCCATGAGGACGGCGACCTTGCCCAATGCAGCCACATGGCGCGACGCGGCCTTCGCCGCGGCGCTGCCGCGCGAAGGAGAGCGGCCGGGCCGGGGAGCGGCCCGGCGCCGCGTCGGCGCGCTCTTCGCTGCGCCTGTCACGGCGTCTTCTCCAGGAGCTCGACGACCTGTGCCGCGACGTGGCCGATCGAGCCCGCGCCCATCGCGATGACGACGTCGCCGGCCTTCGCCTGCTCGACGATGGTCGCGGCCATCGCGCCGATGTCGTCGACGAAGACCGGGTCGACCTTGCCGGCGACGCGCAGGGCGCGCGCCAGCGAGCGGCCGTCGGCGGCGACGATCGGCGCCTCGCCCGCGGCGTAGACCTCGGCGAGCAGGACCGCGTCGGCGCTGCCGATCACCTTGACGAAGTCCTCGAAGCAATCGCGCGTTCGCGTGTAGCGGTGCGGCTGGAAGGCGAGGACGATGCGACGGCCGGGAAAGGCGCCGCGCGCGGCCGCCAGCGTCGCCGCCATCTCGACCGGGTGGTGGCCGTAGTCGTCGATCAGGCCCAAGCTGCCGGCGCCGTCCGCGGCCGGGTGCTCGCCGTAGCTCTGGAAGCGCCGGCCGACGCCGTCGAACTCGGCCAGGCCCTTGACCACGGCCGCGTCGGGCAGCTCGAGCTCGGTCGCCACGGCGATGGCCGCGAGCGCATTGAGCAC
>DATMGW010000102.1:0-6034 GCA_035555295.1 Caldimonas sp. | reverse complement strand
CAGTACGTCGCCGTTGGAACGACGGCCGACCATCCGTACCCGACGTTGACGAAGAACTATCACTACGAAATCGAGCTCGTCGCCGCGCTGGGCAAAGGCGGCCGCAATGTTCCCGTCGAGCAGGCGCTCGACCTCGTCTACGGCTACACGGTCGGCCTCGACATGACGCGGCGCGACCTGCAGCGCGCCATGGGCGACGAGAAGAAGCCCTGGGAGATCGGCAAGAGCTTCGATCGTTCGGCGCCGATGGGGCCATTGCATCGCGTCGCCGAGGTCGGGCACTTCACGAAGGGTGCGATCACGCTGAAGGTCAACGGCGCCGTCAAGCAGAGCGCCGACCTGAACCAGATGACCTGGAGCGTCGCCGAGCAGATCGCCAAGCTCTCGCAGGCATTCGAGCTGTTGCCGGGCGACCTGATCTACAGCGGCACGCCGGAAAACGTCGGCCCGGTGGTTCCGGGCGACGTCATGCAGGGCTTCATCGCTGGATTGCCGACGCTGGACGTTCGGGTCATCTGACTTTGTCATCCTGAGCGACAGCGAAGGATCCCGAACGCCGAGGTCCTTCCCTTAGCTCAGGACGACAAGGGCTTCAGGCCGTCCCGCCGACGGTCAGCCGGTCGATGCGTAGCGTCGGCTGTCCGACGCCGACCGGCACGCTCTGACCTTCCTTGCCGCAGACGCCGACGCCGGTGTCCAGGCGCATGTCGTTGCCGATCGCGCTGACGCGGGTCAGCGCGTCGGGGCCGTTGCCGATCAGCGTCGCGCCCTTCACCGGATACTGGATCTTTCCGTTCTCGACCCAGAACGCCTCGCTCGCCGAGAACACGAACTTGCCGCTCGTGATGTCGACCTGGCCGCCGCCGAAGTTGGTCGCGTAGAGGCCGCGCTTGAGCCCCGCGACGATCTCTTCCTTCGTCTTGTCTCCGGCCAGCATGTAGGTGTTGGTCATTCGCGGCATCGGCACGGCCGCGTAGCTCTCGCGCCGGCCGTTTCCGGTGGACTTGACCTTCATCAGCCGCGCATTCATGGAATCCTGCAGGTAGCCCTTGAGGATGCCGTCTTCGATCAGCACGTTCTTCTGCGTCGCATTGCCTTCGTCGTCGATGTTGAGCGAGCCGCGCCGATCCGGGATCGTGCCGTCGTCGAGCACGGTCACGCCGCGGGCCGCGACGCGCTGGCCGACGCGGCCGGTGAAGGCGCTTGCGCCCTTGCGATTGAAGTCGCCTTCGAGGCCGTGGCCGATCGCTTCGTGCAGCAGCACGCCGGGCCAGCCCGGGCCGAGGACGACGCTCATCTCGCCAGCCTTCGCCGGGCGCGACTCGAGGTTCGTCAAGGCAGCGTTCACGGCAGCGTCGACATAGCTTTCGATCACCGCGTTCTGGAAGTAGCCGAGGCCGAAGCGTCCGCCGCCGCCGCCGTTGCCCGACTCGCGGCGCACGACGCCGTCCCGGGTCTGCTCGGCGATCACCGTGACCGACAGGCGCACGAGCGGGCGCACGTCGGCGGCGATCGTGCCGTCGGCGCGGGCGATCAGGACGACGTCGTATTCGCCGGCGACGCCCGCCATCACCTGGACGACGCGTGGATCCTTCGCGCGTGCCAGGCGCTCGACCATTTCGAGCAGGGCGACCTTCTGCGCGCTGTCGAGGGTGGCGATCGGATCCATCGGCGCGTAGAGCGTGCGGCTGCCCGCCACCGACGAAGCGCGACCGACCTTGACGCGACGGCTCTGCCCCGCTGCGGCGATCGTCCGCACCGTCTGTGCCGCGTCCATGAGCGCGGCTTCGGAGATGTCGTCGGAGTACGCGAACGCTGTCTTCTCGCCGGCCACCGCGCGCACGCCGACGCCCTGGTCGATGCCGAAGCTGCCGCTCTTGACGATGCCTTCCTCGAGGCTCCAGCCCTCGCTGCGCGTGTACTGGAAGTAGAGGTCGGCGTCGTCGATGCGATGCGTGGCGATGCTGGCGAGCGCACGCGCGAGCGACCCTTCGCTGAGGCCGAAAGGCTCGAGGAGTAGCGCTCTCGCGATGGTGAGGCGCTCGATCGTCGGTTCGCGGGAAATCATGGAGAGCATCTTCGAAGTCGAAGCGGAATTGTAGGAGGCGGTCATGCTTCACACATCTTTACGGCGCTTTACGGCGCTGGCGTCGACCGTGCGTCGCAGGCATCGTTGAAGACGGGCGGGGGACGAACCCGTCATCGCACGACGAATGCTTCAACCACCTATGGAGAACATCATGCTGAACCTCAAGACCGTCGCCGTCGGCGCGACACTCGCCATCGCCTCGATCGGTGCCTTCGCGCAGGCGACGGCGCCGGCCATGCCGCGTGTCGACGCGCGCGAAGCCCACCAGCAAGCCCGCATCGATGCGGGCGTCGCCTCCGGCCAGCTCACCGCGAAGGAGACGAACCGCCTCGACAAGCAGCAGGGCCGCATCGCCGCGACCGAAGCGAAGGACAAGGCCAATGGCCCGATCACGGCCAAGGAGCGCCGCCAGCTGCATCGCATGCAGGACCACGCCAGCTCGGACATCTACAAGCAGAAGCACGACGCGCAGACCGCGCCGAAGTCCTGAGCCATCGCACCTAGCCCGCATCGCCGCCCTGCGGCGCGCGGGCCTTCTTCATCTCGAGCGCACGCGCATAGAGAGCGTTGCGCGGCGCGCCCGCGATTTCGGCGGCGAGGGCGACGGCCTGCTTGAGCGGCAAGGCCGCGAGTAGGGGAGCGAGGATCGCGTCGTGCCGGTCCTCGCTTGCCGTGTCGACCTCGGCAGGCAGCGAGTGCAGGACGAGTACGAACTCGCCGCGAGCGCGATTCGTGTCGGCGGCGAACCACGCCGGCAGCTCGGCGGCGGGCATCGTCGCCACCGTCTCGAATTGCTTCGTCAGCTCACGTCCGAGCGTTACCGTGCGATCGGGGCCGAGCCGGGCCAGATCGGCGGCGAGCGATTCGATGCGATGCGGCGCTTCGAAGAGAACCTGCGCAGGCCGGGCCCGCATGCAGGTCGCGATCGCCGCCGCGCGCTCGGCGCCGCGCGCCGCAACGAAACCGACGAAGCAGAAGCCTCGCGCGCTCGCATCTCCCGCCACGGCCAGTGCAGCGAGCGCGCTGCTCGCCCCGGGGATCGGCACGACCCGATAGCCGGCTTCGCGCACCGCAGCGACGAGCGCGGCGCCCGGGTCGCTGATCGCCGGGGTTCCGGCATCGCTCACGCAGGCGACACGCTCGCCGCGGTCGAGGCGCGCGATCACGCCGGCCGCCGCGGCGCGCTCGTTGTGCTCGTGCACGGCGACGAGCGGCTTGGAGAGGCCGAAGTGGCGAAGCAGCGCCGCGCTGTGCCGCGTGTCTTCGCAGGCGATCGCATCGACGATGGCGAGCACGTGCAAGGCGCGCAGCGTCAGGTCGGCGAGGTTGCCGATCGGCGTGGCGACGACGTAGAGCGCCGGCGCGGGATACTGCTGGGCGCCGGCCGCGTCGGCCGCGGCCTGCACGAGCATCGATCGATCCGCCACCATGACCTCCGATGCAAGACATCCGGCGACGCCGACGAGCAAGGGACTCGGCGACGCCGCGGAAAGGCAGACGCTTGCCTATCTCGCCGCGCGCGGGCTCGTCCCCGTCGAGCGCAATTATCGGGTCGCGCGCGGCCCGCGGGCGCGCGGCGGCGAGGTCGACCTGATCATGCGCGACGCCGATGGCACGCTCGTCTTCGTCGAGGTGCGGGCGCGGCGCGACGCGCGACACGGTGGCGGCGCGGCGAGCGTCGGCGCGACCAAGCAGCGGCGGCTCATCTACGCCGCGCAGCACTTCCTGCGCCGGTACGCCGCGCTGCCGCCGTGCCGCTTCGACGTCGTCAGCGTCGAGGGCGATCGCATCGAGTGGCTGCGTGCCGCCTTCGGCGCGCCTTGAGACTCACTTCTCCGCGGCACGATAAGGTGAACCGATCCGCCGGAGGCGTGTCATATCATCCGTGACCATGCTCGAGCAACGCATCCAGCAGCAGTTTTTCGACAGTGCCGACCTCAAGTACGCCGCTGCCGAAGTGCTCAGCAAGCCCATCGCCGACGCGGTCAGCGCGCTCGTCGGCTGCATCACCGGGGGCGGCAAGGTGCTCGCCTGCGGCAACGGCGGCTCGGCCGCCGACGCCCAGCACTTCGCGGCGGAGTTCGTCGGCCGCTTCGAGCGCGAGCGGCCGGGCCTGGCTGCCATCGCCCTGACGGTCGACACGTCGATCCTCACCGCCGTAGGCAACGACTACGGCTACGAGGTGATCTTCGCCAAGCAGGTCGAAGCCCTCGGCTCGCCCGGCGACGTGCTCCTGGCGATGACGACGAGCGGCAACTCCGCCAACGTGATCGCCGCCGTCGAGGCGGCGCACGCCAAGGAGATGACGATCGTCGCCCTGACCGGCAACGGCGGTGGCCGGATGCGCGAAAAGCTCACCGAGACCGACGTTCACATCTGCGTCCCGCACGAGCGGACGGCGCGCATCCAGGAAGTGCACCTGCTGGTCCTGCACTGCCTGTGCGATGCGGTCGACCTTCAATTGCTCGGCGAACAGGAAAACACATGACCCTTCCGCTTTTCGCGCGAGCGCCGCGGCGTCTCGCGCTGCCGCTTGGTGCTGCGGCGCTGGTAGGCCTTCTCTCGGCGTGCGCGCCGCTCCTCATCGGCGGCGCGGTCGTCGGCGGCGCGATGGTCGCGACCGACCGGCGCACCACCGGCGCGCAGGTCGACGACGAGACGATCGAGCTGAAGGCGAACAACCGCATGAACGAGGCCTTTGCCGATCGGGCCCGGATCAGCACGACGAGCTTCAACCGCATGGTGCTGCTGACCGGCGAGGTGCCGAACGACGCCGACAAGACGACCGCCGAGCAGGCGGTCGCCCGCATCGACAACGTCCAGTCCGTCGTCAACGAGCTGACGGTAGGACCGATCAACACCTTCAGCGAGAAGAGCAAGGACGCTTTCGTCACCGCCAAGGTCAAGGCGAGCTTGGTCGACGCGAAGGACCTGTTCTCCAATTCGATCAAGGTCGTGACCCATCGCGGCACGGTCTACCTGATGGGCCGCGTCACGGAGCGCGAGGCGAATCGCGCCACCGAGGTGGCGCGCGGCGTTTCCGGCGTCGTCAAGGTCGTCCGCGTGTTCGAGATCCTGACCGAGTCGGAGCTGGCCGGCACCCAGCCGAAGAGCCTGGCGCGGCCCGAGGACGCGGCGAGCGCCCCTGCCGACGTGCCGCCCAAGCCCTAGCTGGGCGCCGCGGCGTCTCGGCACGAAGGCCGCCGCAGGGTCGACGGGACCTAGACGAGTCGCTTGATCAGGCTCGACGTGTCGTAGCGCCTGCCGCCCGCGGCCTGCAGATCGGCATAGAACTGGTCGACGAGCGCCGTCACCGGCAGGCGCGCGCCGTTGCGCCGGGCCTCCTCGAGGGCGATGCCGAGGTCCTTCCTCATCCAGTCGACGGCAAAGCCGAAATCGAACTTGCCCTCGATCATCGTCGGGCCGCGGTTGTCCATCTGCCAGCTCTGCGCCGCACCCTTGCCGATGACGTCGAGCACGGCCTTCATGTCGAGGCCGGCGCGCTGCCCGAAGGAGATCGCTTCCGCCAGGCCCTGGACCAGCCCGGCGATGGCGATCTGGTTCACCATCTTCGCGAGCTGCCCCGAGCCGCTCCGGCCGAGCAGCGTCATCGCCTTGGCGAAGGCCATCGCCGCCGGACGGGCGGCGTCGAACGCCGCCGGGTCGCCACCGCACATGATGGTGAGCGCGCCGTTGACCGCGCCGACGTTGCCGCCCGACACCGGAGCATCGACGAAGGCAAAGCCCAGGCGCTGTGCCTCGGCGGCAAGCTCGCGGGCGACGCTGGCCGACGCCGTCGTGTGATCGACGAACACCGCGCCCTGCCCCATCAGGGCGAAGGCGCCGTCGCTGCCGATCGTCACGGCGCGCAGATCGTCGTCGTTGCCGACGCAGGCGAAGACGAATTCGGCCCCTTCCGCCGCTTCGCGCGGCGTGCGCGCGCAC
>DATMGW010000101.1:0-12092 GCA_035555295.1 Caldimonas sp. | reverse complement strand
GCCAGGCCGGCGGCTCAGGCACATCTCGGAAATGTCCCGCAGCACGCCGAGCGCGCGCATGTGCGACTTCATCGTGCTGCGCAGGTCATGCGGCGTGAGGCGGCGCACCGCCGGCTTGTCGGCATCGAGCCAGTAGCCGATCGCCTCGCGGATGGTGTCCTTGCTGACATGCGCGTCGCCGCCCTGCCTGGCCGCACGGCTGCGTGAGTGTGCCGGCAGCACGAACGCCGACGCACCGGCCAGCGTGCGCAGCTCCTTGAACCAGTCCACGACGATCGGCGCCAGCGGGATGTCCATCGCCGCACCGGTCTTGCTCTTCGGGATGTGCCACCGCGCCTCGCCCAGTTCGATGTGTTCCCACCGTGCCTTGTACAGCTCGGCGCTGCGCACTGCAGTGGCCAGCAGGATGTGGATGGTCAGCGCGTTGCGCCTGCGCATGTCGGCGTTCAGCAGCAGGTGCAGTTCCTCCCTCGTCAGCATCAGCCGCTGCCGCTTCGGCGGCCGCTCGCCGAGCAACGCCGACAGCATGATGCCGTGGCAGGGGTTGGCGTTGATCAGCCGCTTGCCGCAGGCGTGGGTGAACAGGCACTTGGTGGTGATCGCAGCATGTTCGACTCGCCCCAGGTCAGGCCGCTGGCCTCAAGGGCGACCACGTCGGACGCCTCGATCTCGCGCACGGTCAGCGCGCCGAGCTTCTTCTCCCCCGCTCGAGGTGCCGGCCGTAGCTGACCTGGGTGCTGTGCGCCAGGCTGACCAGCTTCTTGGCGCGGTAGTCCTTGACCAGTTCGCGCACCGTCCAGTCCTTCGCCGCGGTGGCCTTGGCCTTCTGCTTGTCGGCCGCCGGGTTGCGGCCTTGCATGATCTCGGCGCGCTTGATGGTGGCGATGCCGCGCGCATCGGCCAGGCTGATGTCGGGGTAGCGGCCGATCGTCAGCTCGCGGCGCCGGCCGCCGTGTCGATAGCGAAGGATCCAGCCCGCCACGCCGGCGGTGGAAAGCGTGAAGGTCGCCCGTTGCCATCGGCCTTGGCCAGTGGTGTTCCCGCCTTGATCCAGTGCCTGAGTTGCAGGTCCGACAGAAGGCCTTTGTCGCGTGCCATATCCACCCCATTGTTCGGATGTGGGCCGGATCGCAGCTACCCGCCTAGCTACCCAGCCAGCTACCCAATTTGAGTGGAACTTGGTGAGACGTCAAGACCCGGAAAATCCGCCGGAACCCGAAATCTCCAGCATTCATGGGGGTTTGCAGGTGGCAAGTGGGCCGGCGGGAGACGCCGTGCAACCCTACATCAGAACAATGTCGTACTGCTCCGGGGATGCGAAAGGCTCGGCCTGCAGCGAGATCGGCTTGCCGATGAAGTCCGAGAGACCCGCCAGGTGCTGGCTCTCCTCGTCGAGCAGCCTCTCGATCACCTCCGCCGAGGCGACGACACGGAATTCCTTCGGATTGAACTGGCGCGCCTCGCGCAGGATTTCGCGCAGGATGTCGTGGCAGACGCTGCGCGCCGTCTTCACCTCGCCGCGCCCCTTGCACGTCGGGCACGGCTCGCACAGCATGTGGGCGAGCGACTCGCGCGTGCGCTTCCTCGTCATCTCGACGAGGCCGAGCTGGGTGAAGCCGCTTACGGTGATGCGAGTGCGGTCGCGCGCCAGCTGCTTCCTCAGCTCGGCGAGGACCGCGCCGCGGTGCTCCTCGCGCACCATGTCGATGAAGTCGATGATGATGATGCCGCCCAGGTTGCGCAACCGCAATTGCCGGGCGATCGCCTGGGCCGCCTCGAGGTTGGTCTTGAAGATCGTGTCGTCGAAGTTGCGCGCGCCGACGAAGCCACCGGTGTTGACGTCGACCGTCGTCAGCGCCTCGGTCTGGTCGATGATCAGGTAGCCGCCCGACTTCAGCTCGACGCGGCGCAGCAGCGCCTTGGCGATCTCCTCGTCGATCGAGAAGAGGTCGAAGATCGGCCGCTCGCCGGCGTAGTGCTGGAGCTTGTCGACGGCGCCCGGCGTGTACTCGCGGCCGAATTTCGAGAGCTCCTCGAACTGCATCTTCGAGTCGATGCGGATCGTCTGCGTGAGGTCGTCGGCGAGGTCGCGCAGCACCCGCTCGGCCAGGCTCAGATCCTGGTGCAGCAGCGTTCCCGGCGGCGACTTGAAGGCGCGCTCGCGCACCCGCGCCCAGGTCTTGCGCAGGTAGGCGATGTCGGCGGCGAGCTCGGCGTCGCTCGCCTCGGCAGCGTTGGTGCGCAGGATGAAGCCGCCGCCTTTCGCATCGTTGCCCTTCGCCCGGCCGTCTTCGTCCTTCGCCTCGTCGTCGACCTGCGCCAGCACGACCATGCGCGCGCGCAGCTGCTCGCGCAGCTCCTGCGAGCCGATCTTCTGCGAGATGCCGATGTGCGTGTCCTGCGGCAGGAACACGAGCAGCCGCCCGGCGATGGAGATCTGCGTCGACAGGCGCGCGCCTTTGCTCCCGATCGGGTCCTTGACGACCTGCACCGTCAGCGTCTGCCCCTCGAAGACGAGGCGCTCGATCGGCGGCGGCGGCACGGCGCCGGGGCCGTGCTCGCTGCGCGGCGTGCCGTTGCCGGTGAACACGTCGGCAATGTGCAGGAAGGCGGCGCGCTCGAGGCCGATGTCGACGAACGCCGACTGCATTCCCGGCAGGACGCGCGCGACCTTGCCGGTGTAGATGTTGCCGACGCGGCCGCGCTCGAGGGCGCGCTCGAAGTGCAGCTCCTGCACCGCGCCGTTCTCGACGATGGCGACGCGCGTCTCCTGCGGCGCCCAGTTGATGAGGATGTCTTGCATCGTGGGCGTGTGGCTGCGGCCCGTCAGGGCGCGACCGCGATGCCCGTCTCCCTGAGCAGCGTGGCCGTCTCGTGCAGCGGCAAGCCCATGATACCGGTGTAGCTGCCCTCGATGCGTTCGACCCAGCTCGCGGCTGCGCTCTGGATCGCGTAGGCGCCGGCCTTGCCGAAGGGCTCGCCGCCGGTGACGTAGCGATCGATCTCGGCGGCGCGGAGCGGCGCGAAGCGCACGTGCGAGACGCTCGCGAGCAGGCGCGAACGCCGGCCCGAGGCGACGGCGACGGCGCTGATGACGCGGTGCGTGCGGCCGGAAAGCAGCGCCAGCATGCGCGCCGCGTCTTCGGCGTCGCGCGGCTTGCCGAGCATGCGCCGGCCGATCGCGACGGTCGTGTCGGCGCACAGGATCGGCGCCGCGGGCAGCGCCCGCAGGGCGAGGCGACGGCGCGCCGCCGCCAGCTTGGCGAGGGTCACGCGCTCGACGTAGGCCGCCGGCAGCTCGCCGGCGATCTCCGCTTCGAGCGCCTCGGCGTCCTCGTCGGGCCCGGCGAGCAGCAATTCGTGGCGCACGCCGATCTGCGCCAGCAGCTGGCTGCGCCGCGGGCTTTGCGACGCGAGGTAGATGAATATCGGGGAAAGCGAGCGAAGCGAGCGTGGAAACGCCGCGCCCTCCGCCGCGCCGTTCCCAAGGAGGGCGCGCGCCCCCTCGGGGGGCAGCGAGCGAAGCGAGCGTGGGGGCGCCATCTACTCGCGGTGGTACGGATGGCCGGCTGTAACCGACCAGGCGCGATAGAGCGCCTCGGCGACGAGGACGCGGACGAAGGCGTGCGGCAGGGTCAGGTCCGAGAGGCGCAGCGTCTCGTCGCAGCTCGCCTTGAGCGTCGCATCGAGTCCGTCGGGACCGCCGACGAGGAGAGCGGCGTCGCGGCCTTCGTCCTGCCAGGCGCGCAAGCGGTCGGCGAGCTCTCGCGTCGTCACGCGATCGCCGCCCTCGTCGAGAGCGATGCGCCGCGCCCCGCGCGGCAGCGCCGCGTCGATGCGGCGTGCCTCGGCAGCCATCAGCTGCGCGGCCGTTCGCGTGTCGCGCGGCTCGGCCTTGACGACCTTCAGCTCGAGACGCAGCTCGGGCGGGAATCGCTTCGCGTACTCGTCGAAGGCGGCACCGGCCCACGCCGGCTGGCGCTGCCCGACCGCGACGAGTACGAGCTTCACGGGGACGACCGGGCTGCCGAAACTCCCGACATCAACGCTTGGCCGGCGCCCGCTTGGACGACGGCCGCGCGCCCGTGCGCGGCGAGGTCGCGGCCGCTCTTTTCTTCACGCCGACCGTACGGACGATGTGCTTGACCGGCGCCGCCCGGCCTGCCGTCGCGCGCTTGGGCGGCGCAGCGCGTTTGGCCGGTGCGGCGCGCTTGGCCGGTGCGGCGCGCTTGGCCGGTGCGGCGTGCTTGGCCGGTGCGGAGTGCTTGGCCACCGGACGTGCCGACGACGAGGCGCTGTCGCGGCGCGCCGCAACGACCGGCGCGCGCGCCGGCGCGGCCGCCTTGACGAGATGCGGCGCCGCCGACGCGATCTTCATCTTCACGGGCTTGTCGCCCCACAGCTCTTCCAGGTGGTAGTAGTCGCGAATCGCCGGCTGCATGACGTGGACGACGGCGGCGCCGCAGTCGACGATGATCCATTCGCCGTTGTCCTCGCCTTCGGTGCGCGGCGGAGGCGCCCCTGCCGCCCTGACCGCATCGCGGACGCTCGCTGCCAGCGACTTCGTCTGCCGGTTGCTCGTTCCCGAAGCGACGATGACGCGCTCGAAGAGCGGCGACAGGTGCTCGGTGTTGAAGACAACGATGTTCTGGGCTTTCAGGTCTTCCAGACCATCGACGATGACGCGCTGCAGCTTGCGAATGTCCATTCAGCTCCTGGTGTTTGCACCGTCTGCGAGATACAGCCGGCGTTGCTCAATATAACGTGCGACCGCCTCGGGAACGAGGTCGGCGATCGATTCGCCGGCGGCAACGCGACGCCTGATCTCGGTCGACGACACGTCCATCATCGGCAGCAGCACGGTCTGGTGCGCGACCTGCGCGATCTGCGGATTGACCGTGAGCACGGCGCCCGGCCGGTTCGCGATCGCCAGCGTGACGAGGCCGAGCAGCTCGCGCCAGTCGCGCCAGGTGTGCAGGCTCGCGTACTGGTCCTGGCCGAGGATGAGGACGCGCTCGTCCGAGGGATCGGCGGCGGCGAGCTCTCGGACCGTGTCGAGGGTGAAGCTGACGCCGCGCCGCCGCAGCTCGATGCGGTCGAGGACGAAGCGCGGCTCGCCGGCGATCGCCAGGCGCACCATCGCTTCGCGATCGGCGGCGGCGGCGAGCTCGCGCGTCTTCTGCCACGGCTGGCCGACCGGGATCCAGCACACTTCGTCGAGGTGCAATTGCTCGAGCGCGGTTCGCGCCAGTGCGAGGTGCGCGTTGTGCACGGGGTCGAAGCTGCCGCCGAACAGGCCCACGCGCTTCACGTCGCCGCCCATTCGGCCCAGTCGCGCGGGCGCAGGAACTCGCTGTACAGGCGCGCTTCGGGCGTACCCGGCTCGGGGTGCCAGTCGTAGCGCCAGGTGACGACCGGCGGCATCGACATCAGGATGCTCTCGGTGCGCCCGCCCGACTGCAGCCCGAACAGGGTGCCGCGGTCGAAGACGAGATTGAACTCGACGTAGCGGCCGCGCCGGTAGGTCTGGAACTCGCGCTCGCGCGCGCCGTACGGCGTGGCGCGGCGCCGCTGCACGATCGGCAGGTAGGCGGGAAGGAAGGCGTCGCCGACGGCGCGCATCAACGCGAAGCTCGATTCGAATCCACCTTCACAGTAGTCGTCGAAGAAGATGCCGCCGACGCCTCGGGGCTCGTTGCGGTGCTTCAAGAAGAAGTACTCGTCGCACCAGCGCTTGAAACGCGGATAGGTTTCGGCACCGAAGGGCGCGAGCGCGTCGCGGTTGGTGACGTGAAAGTGCCGCGCGTCTTCCTCGAAGCCGTAGTAGGGCGTCAGGTCCATGCCGCCGCCGAACCAGACCACCGGCGCAGCGCCGGCCGGAGTCGCCGCGAGCATGCGCACGTTCATGTGCACGGTCGGCACGTAGGGATTGCGCGGATGAAACACCAGCGAGACGCCCATCGCCTCGAACGGCGCACCATCGAGTTCGGCACTGCGGTACAGGGTGGCCGAGACGGGCAGCGCCTTGCCCTTGACGTGCGAGAAGCTGCAGCCGCCGCGCTCGAGGAGCGCACCGCCTTCGACGAGGCGAGAGATGCCGTCGCCCTCGAGCTTGCCGCCCGGCTCGCGCTGCCAGCGATCGGCGATGAACGCGTCGCCGCCTTCGGCCTCGATCGCCGTGACGATGCGCTCCTGCAGGCCGAGCAGATAGTCGCGGACGCTCATCGCTTCAGCCCCCGCTGGCCGATGTCGCGCCGGTATTGCGCGCCGGCGAACGAGATCGCGCGGACGATCTCGTAGGCGCGCTGCTGCGCGAGCTTCGTCGAATCGCCGAGCGCGGTGACGCAGAGCACGCGGCCGCCCGCGGTGACGGGCGTTCCGTCGCGCAACGCGCTTGCGGCATGGAACACCTTCACGTCTTCGCTCTCCGCGGGCAGGCCGGTGATCGGGTCGCCGCGGCGCGGATCGCCCGGATAGCCGGCGGCGGCCATGACGACGCCGAGCGCGATGCGCCGGTCCCAGTGCAGCTCGACGTCTTCGAGTGGCGGCACGGCGTCGTGCGCGGTCGCGTGCATGAGAAGCTCGAAGAGGTCGCTCTTCAGGCGCATCAAGACGGGTTGCGTTTCCGGGTCGCCGAGGCGGCAGTTGAATTCGACCGTCTTCGGCACGCCGTGCGCGTCGATCATCAGGCCGACGTAGAGAAAGCCGCTGAACGGAATGCCGTCGGCCGCCATTCCAGCGAGGGTCGGGCCGACGATCTCGTGCATCACCCGCGCGTGCACGTTCGGCGTCACCACCGGCGCCGGCGAATAGGCGCCCATGCCGCCGGTGTTCGGGCCCGTGTCGCCGTCGCCGATGCGCTTGTGGTCCTGGCTGGTCGCGAGCGGAAGTGCCCCCTTGCCGTCGCAGACGACCATGAAGCTCGCTTCTTCGCCGTCGAGGAATTCCTCGACGACGACGCGTGCCCCTTTCTTGGCGAGCATCGCCGCGATCGCGGCGTGCGCCTCCTCACGCGTCACAGCGACGACGACGCCCTTGCCCGCGGCCAGGCCGTCGGCCTTGACGACGATCGGCAGCGCCGCCGCGTCGACGTGCGCGTGCGCCAGCGCGGCGGCGTCGAAGACGGCGTAGGCCGCGGTCGGGATCGCGTGCTTCTTCATGAACGCCTTGGCGAAGGCCTTCGAGCTCTCGAGCTGCGCCGCCGCCTTCGTCGGCCCGAAGATGCGCAGTCCCTTCGCGCGAAAGATGTCGACGGCGCCGGCGGCGAGAGCTGCCTCGGGGCCGACGACGCTCAGGTCGATCTTCTCGGCGAGGGCGAACTCGGCGAGGCGATAGAGATCGGCGATCGCGACGTTCTTCATCAGCGGCTCGGTCGCCGTTCCGGCGTTGCCCGGCGCGACGTAGACCTTCTGCACGCGCGGCGACTGCACGAGCTTCCACGCCAGCGCGTGCTCGCGACCGCCGCCGCCGATGACCAGGACTTTCATGCCGAAACGATCGCGCCCGTAGCGCTCACGCCGGGAGTTCCGCGTTGTGATACACGGCCTGGACGTCGTCGAGATCCTCGACGACCTCGAGCAGCTTGTTCATCCGCTCCGCGTCCGCGCCTTCCAGGGCAATCGTGTTCTCGGGCCGCATCGTCACTTCGGCGTGGTCGGGCTTCAGGCCGGCACCCTCGAGCGCCGCCAGCACCATCTCGAAAGCGACCGGCGAGCAGATCACTTCGAGCGCACCGTCGTCGTCGCTGATGACGTCGTCGGCTCCGGTGTCGAGCGCTGCTTCCATGATCCTGTCCTCGTTCGCTCCCGGGGCGTAGAGCAACTGGCCGCAGTGCCTGAACTGGAACGCGACCGAGCCTTCGGCACCGAGGTTGCCGCCGTACTTGCTGAAGGCATGGCGCACCTCGGCGACGGTGCGGACGCGGTTGTCGGTGACGCAATCGACGATCATCGCCGCGCCGCCGATGCCGTAGCCCTCGTAGCGCACTTCCTCGTAGTGCATGCCGTCGACGTTGCCGGTCGCCTTGTCGATGTTCTTCCTGATCGTGTCGGCCGGCATGTTCGCCGCCTTCGCCTTCTCGACGGCCAGGCGCAGGCGCGGGTTCATCGACAGCTCGCCGCCGCCGTGGCGCGCCGCGACGACGATCTCGCGGATCAGGCGCGTCCAGACCTTGCCGCGCTTCTCGTCCTGGCGGCCCTTGCGGTGCTGGATGTTGGCCCACTTCGAATGACCGGCCATGAGGTTCGTTTGCGGCCTGAAGCGCACCGTCACTGGAGGAAAGGCGATGATTTTAGGGCGGCACCGGCCGCCGGTCCTCAGCGCGGCAACAACTGGCGGTCGAGAATCTCGGTGGCCACCTGCCGGCCGACGCGCCGCCCGGCTTCGACCGAGCTGCGGAAATGCACGCCGGCCCAGACCCGCGCCGCCGCCAGCTCGTCGGCCAGTGCCGCGGCGTTCGGCCAACGGCGCGACTGCTGGGTCTGGCTGTTGCGCCATTCGACCGCGCCGTTCACGGCGTACAGCCGCGGCAGCTCGACCTCGATAGTGCCGGCACCGATGGCGCCACCCGACGGGTATTGCGGACTGTTCGGCACGCGCACCAGCGGCTGCCAGCTCGCGTCGGCGTCGCCCGGTGCCGCGTGCGGCCCGGCGATCGCCGCCTCCGGGCGCCAGTGCAGGTAGCGCTCCTTGAGCACCGTGCCGACGATGGTGCCGTCGACCGAGATCATGGCGTCGAGGGCGGCGACGCGGGCGACGTCGAGCGCGTCGAGCTTGCGGGCCTCGAGCGTCGTCTTCTCCCAGGCGACGAAGTCCGAGGACTCGCCGGAGTTCCAGAACAGCGCCGCCGCTGTCTGGTCGCCGCTGCGAACCGTGCTGGCGAGCGCTCCCGCGGCGCGAACGTCGGCGATGTCGCGCGACGCGGCGGAGCTGCCGATCGATGGCGGCGGCCCCGGGTCGAAGGAGGACACGGAGCGGACGCCGAACGGCGCCAGGTTCGCCGCGGCGATCGAGCGCGGCAACTTGGCGTACGCCGGCGTCGTGAAGATGCCCGGGCCGGCGTCGGGCGCCTTCGGCTCGACGCGGTCGAGCCGGTCGTTCGCGCGCGCGACCAGCAGCAGCGCCGCCTGCTGGCCGAGCACCGCACCGGACTCGCGCTCGGCCGCCGACTTTACGCCGGCAAGCGTCTCGCGACAGCGACGCACGAGCAGCGCCTGGTCGGCGTCCGGCTCGACGATCAGCGCGGTGTACAACGCCGCCGCGAGCGCCGCGTCGGCCGCCGGCGCGGGCGCGCCGGCGTTGACCGGCGCAGGCGAAGGTGGATACGGGCGATAGCGCGGATCGATGGCGTCGAGCGCGTTGAACGCGGCCAGCCAGGCGATCGCACGGGCCCGGTCGCCGCGCGCGCCGGCGACGTGCGACGTCGCCTGGTCGACCGTCGCGAGCCATTCCAGCGCCGGCTGGGCGATACCTGCCGCGGGCCAGGCAAGCAGGCACGCCAGGCCGGCGGAAAGAAATGCCCTGCGAACGGATCGGTGCATGACGAACTCCCGTGCAGAGCCGCAAGGCGGCCGGCGAAGGTAGCGACGGGCGACGCCGCTGTCAACCGCTTGTCAGATCCCGCCGTACCACTCGTAGCCTTCGTCTTCCCAGTAGCCGCCCTTGCCGCCGCGGATCGAGGCGAAGCTCGCGACCAGCTCGATCGCGCGGACGTACTTGGCCTGCTTGTAGCCGAGCTGGCGTTCGACGCGGCAGCGCAGCGGCGCGCCGTTGAGCACCGGCAGCGCCTTGTCGTTCAGGTCGTAGGCGAGGATCGTCTGCGCGTGGTGCGCCTCGTCGAGGTCGATGCTCTCGTAGTAGCGCGAGTCGCGCCCGTCGAGCGTCGGCCCCTCCATCGAGTCGTAGCAGCGGAAGACGACGAACTTCGCGTTCGGCAGCGGTCGCGCCATGTCGAGGACGGTGCCGAGCGGAACGCCTTTCCACTTGCCGATGCAGCTCCACCCCTCGACGCAGTCGTGGCGCGTGATCTGGGTGCGCGACGGCATCGCCCGCAGCTCGTCGAGCGAGAGCTCGAGGGGCTTTTCGACGAGGCCGGCGACCATCAGCCTGTAGCCGGCGAAGCCCGCCTGGCGCAGTGCCTGGTAGTCGGCGTCCATCGGGTTGAGCGTGCCGTTGCCGCGGAATGTCGGTGCGACCTCGCTCTGGCTGAACTCCTGCGCCAGCGCCGGCCTCGGTGCGACGATCCTGCCGGCGGCGCGGCTCAGGTTCTGCGCGCTCTTCAGCGTCTCGACGAAGGCGGGGTTGTTCGACAGGCGATCGCAGCCGCTCAGCACCGCCGCGCCGGCCGCGGCGACCGCGCCGCGCAACAGCTGCCTGCGGTCGCGCTGCCTGGCGCGCATCAGGGTGAACGTCTTGCTCATGGGTGCACCTTCTCTTTCGCGGAGTCGGCGGGAAGCCGGTACCAGCCGGTGATCATCGAACGCATCTCGTTCCAGACACCGGCGACGATGACCTCGAACACGTGCACGAGAACGAAGAGGACGAGCCCCATCGCGGCGAGGAAATGCAGCGAGCGCGCCGACTGCCGGCCGCCGAGCAGGTCGACCCAGCCGGTGAAGACGGTGTCGATGCGCGGCGACATCGCCATTCCGGCGAGAACGACCAGCGGCAGCAGGCCGAAGATGACGATGAGGTAGGTCAGGCTCTGCAGCACGTTGTAGCGCGTCGCGGCGTCGCCGGTCGGATGCCTGAACTTGAGGTGGTCGACGATCGAGCGGCCGATGTGTTTCAGCTCGTCGCGCGTCGGCACGAGGTCGCGAACGAGGTGCCGGCTGAAGATCGTGTAGAGCACGTAGGCGATGCCGTTGACGACGAAGATCCAGGCGAAGAACAGGTGCCAGTGCCGCGCCATCGCCAGCCACTGCGGGCCGGGAATCGTCGCCCAGCTCGGGAAGCCCCGCGCCGTCGTCTCGCCGTTGACCTTCGAGATGCCGAGCACGCCCGTGGTGTCGAAGTCGGTGCCGGCGATGCGCGTCTTGCCGACCGGCCCCTTGGCCGTGTTCTGCCCGTACAGCAACAGCCAGGGCGGCGCCTTCACCGAATCGTCGCCCCAGTAGAGGGCAGGGTGGGCGTTGAAGATGTTGAGCCCGCTCATGAGCAGGATCGTGAGGCAGACGACGTTGATCCAGTGCATCACGCGCACCGGCAGGCGGTGTCGATAGACGCGCCGCCGCTCGGCCGCTGTGGGGGTGGCCGGCGCGGGCGCGGTTGCTTCGATGTCCATGTATGGGCCTCTCCGACGTCGTGTCTCGTAGCTTCGTCGCGGGACTGGTGCCGGCGAAGAATGATGCGTTATACGCGCCGCCTCGCAACTGGATTCCCTCGCTGCCGACGCGCCTGCCAGTTCGTCAGCGGCGCCCCTCGCTTCCTTACACGGCGCACCCGCCATGCGGCGCCGCCTTCACGGCACGCCGGCCATGCGCATCTGCGGCCGGGCCAGGACGCGCGCTTCCTGGGCAACACTGCCGATCACGCCGTTCGCCGCGAATCCGACCGGCGATTCGGGCTCGAGCGCGGCGATCGCCAGGTTGGCGAGCGGCTGCTCGAGCGAAACGAAGTAGCTGCCGGCGGCGACATCGAGGAGGACCGGAAGCGTCTGCACGCGCAGCCGCGCCGCGGCATCGGGCGCGGCGAGCGCGTCGCGGCCGGTCTCGCGATAGGTCTCGCCGCGCACCTCGCCGGCCTCGTCGAGCTGCTGCACTTCGACGCCGAGCAGGCGCAGGCGCTGCACGGCATCGCTTTCGCTGGCCGCCAGCCAATAGCCGCACGGTCGCGGCCGGCTCTTGACGACGCGCAGCTCGAGCGCCGAGTCCCAGGCGACCGTGACCCGCTTGATCGCACCCGTGATCGGGTCGAGCATCGCCAGCGCGTGCTCGCTCGGCGTCGGCGCCGCCTCGATCACGGCCTCGCCCTGGCAGGCGAGCGCCGCGACGTCGCGGTCGACGAACTGGCGCAGCTTGACGAGATCGGCGGCGTGCGCGGCGGCGTAGCCGAGGACGCTGCGGGTCGCGGTCACGGCGGCCTGGACGCGCCGC
>DATMGW010000100.1:0-6762 GCA_035555295.1 Caldimonas sp. | reverse complement strand
GTTCAAGCAACTCATGCTCAGCATCGGCCTCGACGTTCCGATTTCCGGCACCGCGCACAACCTGGACGAAGCCCGCGCCGTGACGGAAAAAATCGGGCGTTTTCCCGTCATCATCCGGCCGGCGTTCACCCTCGGCGGCACGGGCGGCGGCATCGCCTACAACCCCGACGAGTTCGAGGAGATCTGCAAGCGCGGCCTCGACCTGTCGCCGTCCAAGGAGCTCCTCATCGAGGAGAGCCTGATCGGCTGGAAAGAGTTCGAGATGGAGGTCGTTCGCGACAAGGCGGACAACTGCATCATCGTCTGCTCGATCGAGAATCTCGATCCGATGGGGATCCATACGGGCGACTCGATCACGGTGGCCCCGGCGCAGACGCTGTCGGACAAGGAATACCAGCTGATGAGGAACGCGTCAATCGCGATCCTGCGTGAGATCGGCGTCGAGACCGGCGGATCGAACGTGCAGTTCGCGGTCAATCCGAAGGACGGCCGGATGGTCGTCATCGAGATGAACCCGCGCGTCTCTCGCTCGTCGGCGCTGGCTTCGAAGGCGACCGGATTTCCGATCGCCAAGGTCGCCGCCAAGCTGGCGATCGGCTACACGCTCGACGAGCTGAAGAACGACATCACGGGAGGCGCGACGCCGGCGAGCTTCGAGCCGTCGATCGACTACGTCGTCACCAAGGTGCCGCGCTTTGCCTTCGAGAAGTTTCCCGCCGCCGACTCCCGCCTGACGACGCAGATGAAGTCGGTCGGCGAGGTGATGGCGATCGGCCGGACCTTCCAGGAAAGCCTGCAGAAGGCCTTGCGTGGCCTCGAGACCGGCATCGACGGCTTCAGCGAGCGCAGCAGCGATCGCGAGGAGATCGTTCAGGAAATCGGCGAGGCCGGCCCGGAGCGGCTGCTCTTCGTCGCCGACGCGTTCCGCATCGGCATGAGCGCGGCCGAGATCCACGACGAGACGGCGATCGATCCGTGGTTCCTGGCGCAGGTCGAGGAGATCGTCGGCGCCGAGAAGGCGCTCAGCGGACGAACGCTCGAGAGCCTGTCGGTCGCCGAGATGCGCTACCTGAAGGCCAAGGGTTTCTCCGACCGGCGCCTGGCGCGCCTCCTGGGCACGGGTGAATCCGCCCTGCGCGCGCAGCGCCACGCGCAGGGCGTGCGTCCCGTCTACAAGCGCGTCGACACCTGCGCCGCCGAGTTCGCGACGCAGACGGCCTACCTGTACTCGACGTACGACGAGGAGTGCGAGGCGGAGCCTTCGGGGCGCAGGAAGATCATGGTGCTCGGCGGCGGGCCGAACCGGATCGGCCAGGGCATCGAGTTCGACTACTGCTGCGTCCACGCCGCCCTCGCGATGCGCGAGGACGGCTACGAGACGATCATGGTCAACTGCAACCCGGAGACCGTCTCGACCGACTACGACACGTCGGATCGCCTCTACTTCGAGCCGGTGACGCTCGAGGACGTGCTCGAGATCGTCGCCAAGGAACAGCCGCTCGGCGTCATCGTCCAGTACGGCGGGCAGACGCCGCTGAAGCTCGCCCTCGACCTCGAACGTGCCGGAGTTCCGATCATCGGCACGAGCCCCGACTCGATCGACGTCGCCGAGGACCGCGAGCGCTTCCAGAAGCTGCTCAACGAGCTCGGCCTGAAGCAGCCGCCGAACCGCACCGCGCGCACCGAGGAGCAGGCGCTCGTCCTGGCGCAGGAAATCGGCTATCCGCTCGTCGTGCGGCCGAGCTACGTGCTCGGCGGCCGCGCCATGGAGATCGTGCACGGCGACAAGGACCTCGAGCGCTACATGCGCGAGGCGGTCAAGGTGAGCGAGAAGTCGCCGGTCCTGCTCGACCGCTTCCTCGACGACGCGATCGAGGTCGACGTCGACTGCATCAGCGACGGCACCGAGGTGATGATCGGCGGCATCATGGAGCACGTCGAGCAGGCGGGAATCCATTCCGGCGATTCGGCGTGCTCGCTGCCGCCGTACTCCTTGCCGAAGTCGCTGCAGGACGAGATGCGCCGGCAGACGCGGCTGATGGCTCGGGCGCTTCGCGTCGTCGGCCTGATGAACGTGCAGTTCGCCATCCAGGGCGACACCTCGGGCGAGGGCGAGAACGCCGTCGTCTACGTGCTCGAGGTCAACCCGCGCGCGTCGCGCACCGTGCCCTTCGTCTCGAAGGCGACGGCGCAACCGCTGGCCAAGATCGCGGCGCGCTGCATGGTCGGGCAAAGACTGGCGGACCAGCCGGGGGTGCGCGGCGAGGTCGTGCCGAAGTACTTCTCGGTCAAGGAAGCCGTCTTCCCGTTCAACAAGTTCCCCGGCGTCGACCCGATCCTGGGGCCGGAGATGCGCTCGACCGGCGAGGTCATGGGCACCGGCCGCAGCTTCGGCGAGGCGATGCTGAAGAGCCAGCTCGGCGCCGGCTCGCGCCTGCCCAGCAAAGGCACGGTCTGCATCACCGTGAAGAACAGCGACAAGATGCGCGCCGTCGTCGTCGCGCGCGACCTGCACGCGCTCGGCTTCCAGCTCGTCGCGACCAGGGGCACGGCGGCGGCGATCGCCGAAGGCGGCATCCCGGTGCGCTCCGTGAACAAAGTCAAGGACGGGCGCCCGCACATCGTCGACATGCTCAAGGCCGGCGAGATCCAGCTCTTCTTCACGACCGTCGACGAGACGCGAACGGCGATCGCCGATTCCCGCGATATCCGCCAGTCGGCGCTCGCGCATCGCGTCACCTACTACACGAGCATGGCGGGGTGCGAGGCGGCGGTCGAGGGAATGAAGCACCGCGACGACCTGGCAGTGATGTCTTTGCAGGAGCTGCACGCCGAACTGCACTAAACTGGTCGCTACCCAGCGCCGCCGCCGGAACCTCCCGCGGCGGCTTTGTTTTTTGCCGAGGATCGACGATGGCGACCATTCCGCTCACCCGCCGGGGTGCCGAAAAACTCAAGGAAGAGCTCGCGCGATTGAAGAACGTCGAGCGCCACGCCGTCATTCAGGCGATCGCCGAGGCGCGCGCGCAGGGCGACCTGTCCGAGAACGCCGAATACGAGGCCGCCAAGGACAAGCAGGGCTTCATCGAAGGCCGCATCCTCGAGATCGAAAGCAAGCTCGCCGCGGCGCAGATCATCGACCCGGCGACGCTCGACGCGGAAGGCCGGGTCGTCTTCGGCTCGACCGTCGATCTCGAGGAAGAAGACAGCGGCGCGAAGGTCACCTACCAGATCGTCGGCGACGACGAAGCCGATCTGAAGCAGGCGCTGATCTCGATCAGCTCGCCAATCGCGCGCGCGCTGATCGGCAAGGTCGCCGGCGACGTCGCCGAGGTGCAGGCGCCGGGCGGCCTGAAGAGCTACGAGATCGTCGACGTGCGCTACGCGTGAAGGCGAGCACGCTCGGCCGGCTCGGCGCAGTGCTCGCCGCAGCCTGGGCCGGCGTCATGGCCGGCGTCGGCCTCGTCGCCGCTCCGGTCCTGTTCTCCGAACTGCCCAGAGCCGAAGCGGGCCGCGTCGCCAGTCGGCTGTTCGCGCTCGACGCGACGGTCGGCCTCGCGCTCGGTGCCGTGCTCGTGCTCGTCGGGCTGCAGCTCGGCCGCGAGCGGGCCGGGCGCGGCGAGGGCTCGCGCTTCGGCGTCGAGCTCGGGCTCGCTTTAGCGGCGCTGGCCTGCATCGTCGTCGGCTACTACGCCCTGCTGCCGATGCTCGAAGCCGCGCGCGCCGGGCAAGGAGCGCTGTCGTTCGGTGCGCTGCACGCCGTCTCTTCGGCGTTCTTCATCGCCCGGCTCGCCCTCGTCGGCCTGCTCGCGTGGCGCCTCACGCGCACGCTCCCGTAGCCCGGCTGGGGCCACGCCCTAGTTCTGCTGCTGCGCCTTCTTGATGCTGGTCGGGCGCTTCTTCGCGCGCTTCAGCTGGCCGCCCGCGGCCAGGCGCATGTTGCCGAGCACCGTGACCTTCTTGACCTGCGGCCGGTGATTGCCGCTTTTCGAGAACTTCAGGACCTTCACGACCTTCGGGCCGGGCATGCGATCCTCGCGCTCGGCCTTGCCCTTGGGCGCCGGCTCGCGCCAGAACACGAGGAGCTTGCCGATGTGCTGGACCGGCGCCGCGCCCAGGGCATCGCTCAGCTCGGCAAGAAGCGCTTCCCGCGCCGCGCGATCGTCGAGAAAGACTCTCACCTTGACCAGGCCGTGCGCCGACAGGGCGGAGTCGAGCTCGCGGCGCAGCGCCGCGGTCGCGCCGTCGGCGCCGACGCTGACGACGGGGTCGAGGTGATGCGCTTCGGCGCGTTTTTGCTTGCGCGCGGCAGGCGTCAGGGCGAGAGCAGGCACGCGCCTATTATCGGCGCCAGCAGGAGGGTCGATGGCGACGCGCGGCAAGGGCAAGAAGCTGAACAAGGCGTGGCTGCATGACCATCTGACCGACCCCTACGTCAAGCTCGCACGGCGCGAGGGGTTTCGGGCCCGCGCCGCCTACAAGCTGAAGGAGCTCGACGAGCAGCTGCAGCTGCTGCGGCCCGGCCAGGTCGTCGTCGACCTCGGCGCGGCACCGGGGGCATGGAGCCAGTACGTGCGCAGGAAGCTCGGGCGCGCCAGCGCTGCCGATCCGAACCTGCCGGGGCCGATGCAGGGAACGATCATTGCCCTCGACCTGCTCGAGATCGAGCCGATCGACGGCGTCGACTTCATCCCGGGCGACTTTCGCGAGAACGCAGTTCTCGCAGCGCTCGAATCGCGGGTCGGCTCGCGCCAGGTCGACGTCATCCTCTCCGACATGGCGCCCAACCTCTCCGGGATCGCCGCCTCGGACGCGGCGCGGATGAGCGAGCTCGTCGAGTTGGCGGTCGAATTCGCGACCGCGCATCTGCGGCCGACTGGCGCCCTGGTCTGCAAGGTCTTTCACGGTAGCGGCTACAGCCAGTCGGTCGAGAGATTCAAGGCGGCATTTCGCAACGTGAAGGCCATCAAGCCGAAAGCCTCGCGGGCGAAATCGGCAGAAACCTTTCTCGTGGGTATTGCTCTCAAGGCGCGTGCATCCGCCGCCGATATGGAGGCGTAGCGACCGAAGCGGGCCACCCGACCTGCGGCGCGGGGTTGCGTGGACTAAAATCGGCCGCAGATGCCGTCGATGGCGCTGACCGGGTTTCGCCCGGGCCGGCCCAATGACCCGGAAATGGAGTCGCGGTGAACAATCAATGGTTTTCGAAAGTCGCGGTCTGGCTCGTGATCGCGCTGGTCCTTTTCACCGTTTTCAAGCAATTCGAGCGCACCGGCGTGCAAAGCGGAATGATCGGGTATTCCGATTTCCTCGAGGAAGTGCGCGCCAAGCGGATCAAGAGCGTGCAGTTGCAGGATCTGGGCGGCGGCACGACCGAGGTGCGCGCCAAGACCAGCGACGACAAGGAGCTGCGCACGACGGCGACCACGCTCGACCGCGGCCTGATCGGCGACCTCATCAACAACGGCGTCAAGTTCGACGTCAAGCCGCGCGAAGAGCCTTCGTTCCTGCTCTCGATCCTCGCTTCCTGGGGCCCGATCCTGCTCCTGATCGGCGTCTGGATCTACTTCATGCGCCAGATGCAGGGCGGCGGCAAGGGCGGCGCGTTCAGCTTCGGCAAGTCGAAGGCGCGCATGCTCGACGAGGCCAACAACACGACGACCTTCGCCGACGTTGCCGGCTGCGACGAGGCCAAGGAAGAGGTCAAGGAGCTGGTCGACTTCCTGAAGGACCCGCAGAAGTTCCAGAAGCTGGGCGGGCGGATCCCGCGCGGCGTGCTCCTCGTCGGCCCTCCGGGCACCGGCAAGACGCTGCTCGCCAAGGCGATCGCCGGCGAGGCGAAGGTGCCGTTCTTCTCGATCTCGGGCTCCGACTTCGTCGAGATGTTCGTCGGCGTCGGCGCGGCGCGGGTGCGCGACATGTTCGAGCAGGCGAAGAAGAGCGCCCCGTGCATCATCTTCGTCGACGAGATCGACGCTGTCGGCCGGCACCGCGGCGCGGGCCTGGGCGGCGGCAACGACGAGCGCGAGCAGACGCTGAACCAGATGCTCGTCGAGATGGACGGCTTCGAGACCAACCTGGGCGTCATCGTCATGGCCGCGACCAACCGGCCCGACATCCTCGACCCGGCGCTGCTGCGCCCGGGCCGCTTCGACCGCCAGGTCTACGTCCAGCTGCCCGACGTGCGCGGCCGCGAGCAGGTCCTCAACATTCACATGAGGAAGGTCCCGGTCGGCCAGGACATCCGCGCCGACATCCTGGCGCGCGGCACGCCGGGCTTCTCGGGCGCCGACCTGGCGAACCTCGTCAACGAGGCGGCGCTGTTCGCGGCGCGGCGCAACGGCCGCGTCGTCGAGATGGTCGACTTTGAGAAGGCCAAGGACAAGATCATGATGGGCCCCGAGCGCAAGTCGATGATCATGCCCGAGGAGGAGCGCAGGAACACTGCGTACCACGAGTCGGGACATGCGCTGGTCGCGCGCATGCTGCCGAAGACCGACCCGGTGCACAAGGTGACGGTGATCCCGCGCGGCCGCGCCCTCGGCGTGACGATGCAGCTGCCCGAGGCCGACCGCTACAGCCTCGACAAGGATCGCATGCTCTCGACGATTTCGGTCCTCTTCGGCGGCCGCATCGCCGAGGAGGTGTTCATGCACCAGATGACGACGGGTGCCTCCAACGACTTCGAGCGCGCGACCGCGATCGCCCGCGACATGGTGACGCGCTACGGCATGACCGACGAGCTCGGCCCGATGGTCTACG
>DATMGW010000099.1:0-2273 GCA_035555295.1 Caldimonas sp. | reverse complement strand
GCTCACGGCTCGAGCACCTGCCGCAGCGCCGCGGCGACGCGTTCCGGGCCGGGAAAGTAGTCCCACTCGAGCGCATGCGGGTAGGGCGTGTCCCAGCCGGTGACGCGCATGACCGGCGCTTCGAGATGATAGAAGCAGTGCTCCTGGACCAGCGCCGCCAGCTCGGCGCCGAAGCCGCTGCTGCGCGTCGCCTCGTGCACGACGACGCAGCGCCCGGTCTTCTTCACCGACGCGACGATCGTCGCCAGGTCGAGCGGCCAGAGCGTGCGCAGGTCGATGATCTCGGCGTCGACGCCGCTTTCGCGCGCCGCCGCCTCGCTGACGAAGACCATCGTCCCGTACGCCAGCACGGTGACGTCGGTGCCGCGCCTGAACACCGCCGCGGAATCGAGCGGCACCGTGTAGTGCTCTTCGGGCACCTCGCTCGACGGGTGCGCCGACCAGGGAACGACCGGCCTGTCGTGGTGGCCGTCGAACGGGCCGTTGTAGAGCCTCTTCGGCTCGAGAAAGATGATCGGGTCGTCGTTCTCGATCGAGGCGATCAGCAGGCCCTTGGCGTCGTACGGATTGCTCGGCATGACGGTGCGCAGGCCGCAGACGTGCGTGAACAGTGCCTCCGGGCTCTGGCTGTGCGTCTGCCCGCCGTAGATGCCGCCGCCACACGGCATGCGGATCGTGATCGGCGCCGTGAAGTCACCGGCCGAGCGATAGCGCAGGCGCGCTGCCTCGGAGACGATCTGGTCGGACGCGGGATAGAAGTAATCGGCGAACTGCACCTCGACCACCGGGCGCAGCCCGTACGCCGCCATGCCGACCGCTGCGCCGACGATGCCGCCCTCGGAGATCGGCGCATCGAAGACGCGCGAGCTGCCGTACTTCGCCTGCAGTCCCTCGGTGCAGCGGAAAACGCCGCCGAAGTAGCCGACGTCCTGCCCGTAGATCACGACGTCGGGATCGCGCCCGAGCATAACGTCCATCGCCGAGCGCAGGGCCTGGATCATGGTCATCGTCGCCACGTCAGCGCCCCTGGCTCTCGACCTCGCGCAGCTGCTCGCGCAGGTGCAACGGCATGTCCTTGTAGACGTCCTCGAACATCGTCGCCACCGGCGGAATGTGGCCGTCGAGGAGCGAGCCGTACTGCGCCGCTTCCTTGAACGCCGCGCCGACTTCGGCCTCGAGCGCCGTCCGCGTCGCTTCGTGCTCCTCCTCGGACCATTTCCCGATGCCGATCAGGTGGCGCTTCAGCCGCGCAACCGGGTCGCCGAGCGGAAACTTCTGCCAGTCGTCCTTCGGGCGATAGCGCGACGGGTCGTCGGAGGTCGAGTGCGCGCCGGCGCGATAGGTGATCCACTCGATCAGCGTCGGCCCGAGGTTGCCGCGCGCTCGCTCGGCGGCCCAGCGCGACGCCGCGATCACGGCGAGGAAATCGTTGCCGTCGACACGCAGCGAGGCGATGCCGCACCCGACGCCGCGGGCCGCGAAGGTCGTCGCCTCGCCGCCGGCGATCGCCTGGAAGGTCGAGATCGCCCACTGGTTGTTGACGACGTTGAGGATGACCGGCGCGCGGTAGACGTGGGCGAAGGTCAGCGCCGTGTGGAAATCGGATTCCGCCGTCGCGCCGTCGCCGATCCACGCCGACGCGATCTTCGTATCGCCCTTGATCGCCGAAGCCATCGCCCAGCCGACGGCGTGGATGAACTGGGTCGCGAGGTTGCCCGAGATCGAGAAGAAGCCCGCGCGCTTGTACGAATACATCACCGGCAGCTGCCGGCCCTTGAGCGGATCGCGCTGGTTCGACATCAGCTGGCAGATCAGCTCGACCATCGAGACGTCGTCGCGCGCCAGCAGCAGGCCTTGCTGGCGATAGGTCGGAAAGCACATGTCGCCCGGCTGCAGCGCCAGTGCGTGCGCCGTCGCGATCGCCTCTTCGCCCAGGCACTGCATGTAGAACGAGATCTTCTTCTGCCGCTGCGCGATCATCATCCGCGCGTCGAAGGCTCGTGTCTTCAGCATCGCGCGCATGCCGCGGCGCAGCAGCTCGGCGTCGATCTGCGGTGCCCACGGCCCGACCGCCTGCCCTTCGTCGTCGAGGACGCGCACCAGCGTATAGGCCAGGTCGGCGGCATCGACCGGCGCCGTGTCGACCGGCGGTCGTCGCACCTCGCCGGCGCGCGACAGATGCAGGTACGAGAAGTCGGTGCCGTGCCCGGGCCGGCCGGTCGGCTCGGGAACGTGCAGGTGAAGGGTTCCTTGGCTCATGCGCGATTCTGCCC
>DATMGW010000098.1:0-5427 GCA_035555295.1 Caldimonas sp. | reverse complement strand
TCTTTTTCGTCGCGTCGATGCGTCTGGCGAGGCCGGGCGGTCGGGCCACGGGATCGTGGATCGCCGCCGTGGCGGCGCTGGTCGTGCTCTGGACAGTGGCCAGCATCGATCTTGCGGCGGCTCCGGCGGGCCAACGATCTGCGATCGTCGAGGGCACTTCCGCGCTGTTCTGCGTCGTCAGCATCGCCCTTCTTTCGCTGCCGCTGCTGCTTGCCATGTTCGTCGCGCTGCGGGGCTTGGCCCCGATACGTCTGGGGGCTGCGGGCATGGCGGCCGGAGGGCTTGCCGGAGCGGCGGCGGCCCTCGTCTACGCCGTGCACTGCACGGAGATGGCCCTTCCCTTCCTGGCCGTCTGGTACGTCCTGGGCATGTTCGTTCCCGCCGCGCTCGGGTTTCTCGCCGGTCCTCGACTCTTGCGCTGGGTGTAGCCCTCAACGTTCCGGTGGGGTGCACCTCCGGCCGGGGGCGCACAGTCAGCGCAAAATCCTCGGTTCCGTCTGCCAACTCGAAACACGATGCCGCATATCGCGCCTCTTCCCTGGGAAGCGAACCCGCAGTTCCGCGAGCGCTTCGAGCACTACCAGAACACGCGGGGCTTCGTTCCGAACAGCATCTTGACGATGCAACGCCGGCCGTCGATTGCTCAGGCTTTCATGGACCTGAACAAGGCGGTCCTCTACGAAGGGACGGTCTCAGAGGAACTGAAGATGCTCGTCAGCCTGGTGACGAGCCAGGCCAGCGGCTGCCGCTATTGCCAGGCCCACATGACCAACCTCGCGAGCATCTACAAGGCTTCCGACGAGAAGATCCGGGCCGTCTGGGAGTTCGAGACGAGCCTGCTCTTCTCGCCGGCGGATCGCGCCGCGCTGCGCCTCGGCTATCGTGCCGCGCTCGTTCCGAACGAGGCGACTGCCGACGACTTCGACGAGTTGAAAAAGTACTTTGACGACGGACAGATCGTCGAGATCGTCGCCACCATCGCCCTGTTCGGCTACCTCAACCGATGGAACGACACGATGGCCACTACGCTCGAACAACGTGCCGTCGACGTCGCCGAGCGCGCGATCGGTGGTGTCGGTTGGCAGGCGGGCAAACACCAGGCCTGAGGTCTTGCCGTGAGCAGCGTCGACGTAGCGTCACAGATCGTCATCCAGCGACCCCGCGACGAGGTGGCCGCGTACGCCGCCGATCCCTCTAACGCGCCGGCGTGGTACGTCAACATCCGATCGGTCGAGTGGGAGTCGGCGCCACTGCTGAGGGTCGGCGCGAGGATGACCTTCGTCGCCCAGTTTCTTGGCCGGCGCCTTCGATACACGTACGAGATCGCTGAGTTCGAACCGGGCTCGGCACTGACGATGCGAACAGCGCAGGGCCCGTTTCCGATGGAAACGCGCTACACATGGGAGGCCGTCGAACCGGGAAGCACGCGCATGACGTTGCGCAATCGCGGAACTCCGTCCGGATTTTCAGCCCTGGTCGCGCCGATCCTCGTGCCGGCGATGCGCCGCGCCAACCGAAAGGACCTTGAACGACTGAGAGGCCTGCTCGAGCCGGCGCGGCCTGTGATTCTTCGTACACCAACGTCATGAGTACGTGCAATCAGTGCCAATTGTCGATGGAGTATGGAGTCGTCAAGGTCGTGAAGCAGGTAGGCCCGTCCGACAATGGCATCGACTACACGAGAAAGTCGGAGCCTGGAGACGTGCCGAAGTAGTCCGGCGTACAAGTCCCGCGGAGGCGCTTCGACGACTTCCGAACTGCTCGAACGCCTCGATCGAGTGCCGTGCGGATCGCGTCCTGTGCTTCCTTCAGGCCGATCGCGCCGCCGAAGACGAGTCTTTGCAGCCGCAACCACCGCTTGTCAAGCGTGGTGTCATGACCCCACTCACAACGTTGATAGGTCCCCAAGCTCGCTTCACGATCTGACACTACGCGGCTCAAACGCGCCTTGGAGGGGTCCTGATCGGCCCGCCGTGGTTGAAGGCGGTCCGTCCGCCATCCATCTGCCCGTCTGAAGGGATCACGATGCCCGCGACCTTGACCTACCCCGGTGTCTATATCCAGGAGCTGCCGAGCGGCACGCGAACGATCACCGGCGTGGCGACCTCCGTCACCGCCTTCGTCGGCCGCGCCTGGCGCGGCCCCGTCGACACGCCGACCGCGATTTCGAGCCCTGCCGACTTCGATCGCCAGTTCGGCGGCCTGTGGCGGGCCAGCACGCTCGGCTACGCCGTGCAGCAGTTCTTCACGAACGGCGGCAGCCAGGCGGTGATCGTTCGCGTCGCCTCGCGCACCGCGCACGACGGCTTCAATATCGCGGCAGCGGCGACGATCGATCTCGGCGGCGGCACGGTGCTGAACGCGGCCAGCGCCGGCACCTGGGGGCGCGACCTGATCGCCAGCGTCGACTACCACACGAAGGACGAGAACGACCCGACGCCCGACCCCAATCTCTTCAACCTGACGATCTTCGACGACGCCGCGACCAAGGCCGATGCGCTGGCGCGCGGCGGCAGCGGCATGCGCGAGGCCTTCCTCAACGTGTCAATGGACTCCGCGAGCCCGCGCTTCGTGACGACCGTGCTGAGCCAACAGTCCCAACTCGTCCGCATCGCCACGCTCGGCGCCGCGCGCCCCGCCAACGTCGCCACCATCGTCGCCGCCGTCGCGAGCGGCGACGACGGCACCGACCTGCAGGACGCCGACGTCGTCGGCGTCGACGGCGATCCGGCCACCGGCATCTACACGCTGCGCAAGACCGACATCTTCAACCTGCTTTGCATCCCGCCCTTGACGGCGGGCGCGACCGGCACCGACGTCGCGCTCGCCACCTGGACCGATGCCTCGACGCTGTGCAACGACCGACGCGCCTTCCTCGTCGTCGACGCTCCGGTCGGCTGGACCGTCACCGCGGCCATCGACACCAATCCGGCCGACAGCGGCATCGGTGCCTTCAGCGCCCTCGATCGCAATCACGGCGCGATCTACTTCCCGCGCCTGCTCGCCTCCGACCCGCTGCAGGAGAACAAGCTCGAGTCGTTCGCGCCGTGCGGCGCCGTCGCCGGCGTCATGAGCCGCACCGACGGTGCGCGCGGCGTGTGGAAGGCGCCGGCCGGCATCGACGCCAATCTCACCGGCGTGCTCGGCCTGTCGATCGCCGGCAACCCGGGCACGCTGAGCGACAGCGACGTCGGCAAGCTCAACCCGCTCGGCATCAACAGCCTGCGCGGGCTGCCGACCATCGGCAATGTCGTCTGGGGTGCGCGCACGCTCGAAGGCGCCGACATCCTCGCCTCGCAATGGAAGTACATCCCGGTGCGCCGGCTCGCGCTCTACATCGAGGAGAGCCTCTTTCGCGGCACGCAGTGGGTCGTGTTCGAACCGAACGACGAGCCGCTCTGGGCGCAGATCCGCCTCAACGTCGGCGCCTTCATGCAGACGCTGTTCCAGCAGGGCGCGTTCCAGGGCTCGTCGCCGAAGGACGCCTTCTTCGTCAAGTGCAGCAGCGAGACGACGACACAGACCGACATCGACAACGGCGTCGTCAACATCGTCGTCGGCTTCGCTCCGCTCAAGCCCGCCGAATTCGTCGTCATCCAGATCCAGCAGATCACCCCGCAATCCTGAGCCCGGAGGGAGCTGAAATGGCACAGTTCACCGTCAACGCGACACGCGTCGATCCCTACAAGAATTTCAAGTTCCGGGTGAAGTTCGACGGCCGCTATGTCGCCGGCCTGTCGAAGTGCAGCGCGTTGAAGCGCACGACCGAAGTCGTCGAGCATCGCGTCGGCGGCGATCCCTCGACCTCGCACAAATCGCCCGGCCGCACCAAGTTCGAGGCGATCACGCTCGAGCGCGGCGTCACGCACGACGTCGTCTTCGAGCAATGGGCGAACAAGGTCTGGAATTTCGGCGCCGGCCTCGGCTCCGAGGTCTCGCTGAAGGACTTCCGCAAGGAAATCATCATCGACATGTACAACGAGGCTGGCCAGCTCGCGATCTCCTACAAGGTCTATCGCTGCTGGGTCTCCGAGTACCAGGCCATGCCCGATCTCGATGCGAATGCCAACGCCGTCGCCATCCAGCACATCAAGCTCGAGACCGAAGGCTGGGAGCGCGACTACGATGTCAAGGAGCCGCAGGAGCCGAGCTTCGTCGAGCCCTGAGCAGCCACGAGCGGTTTCCCAGAGGCAAGAGGCACGAGACGATGCTCGGGCTTTCCAACGCGGCGCTGCTCGAGCTCTGCGATAGCGGTCGAGCAGGATCGCCGGTCGAGCGTGCGTTGCTGCTGCTCGCGGCCGCGCTGCCGGGCGAGGATCGGGCCACGCTGGCCGAGCTCAGCATTCCGCGCCGCGATGCCGCGGTGCTGGCCTGGCGCCGCGCCGCCCTCGGCCCCGAGTTGCCCGGCTTCGTCGACTGCCCGCGCTGCCGCGAGGAGCTGGAGTTCGATTTCGATGCCGATGCGCTGCTCGCGTCGGCGCCGGCCGCCGAGCAGCAAGCGGTTTGCATCGGCGAGCGGCGCTTTCGCCTGCCGAACAGCACTGACCTGATCGCCACAGCGGCGATCGCCGATCCGCAAGGTGCGACGCGCCGGCTGCTGCAAAGCTGCTGCGTGGACGACGGCGGCGGCGATGACGAGGCGTGGTTCGACGAATGGCTGGCCGAGGCCGAAGCGACCCTGTCGGCGCATGCCGGCGCCTCCGACACGAGCTTTCACTTCGATTGCGAGAGCTGCGGCTACGCCTGGGAAGCGCCGTTCGACATCTGCGCCTATTTCTGGGAAGAGGTCGAGCGCCGCGCGCAGGCGCTGCTTGACGACGTGCACCGGCTCGCTCTTGCCTACGGCTGGAGCGAGACGGCGATCCTTGCCATGAGCGATGCGCGCCGCGCCGCCTACGTGGCACGGTGCGACGCATGAGCGCCTGGCTGCGCCATCTGGTCCGGCAGTCGCGCGGTGCCGAGCGCGCGGTGCGGCCGGCGACGAGCGCCTATCGCGCCCCGGCTTTGACGGCGAACGCGGACGTGCCGTCGATCGAGTCGGAAGAATTCGTTCCGGCGCAAGCCACACCTTCGCCAGGCAACGTCGGACGTTTGCCCGAGACGCGCGTGCCGCCAGGACTGCCCGATGCCGACGCCGGCGGGCGACGCGACGCGCGCACCGAGCGCACGTCGCCGAACCCGCGCGACGTGCGGCGCGACATCGCCGAAGACGGCGTCGCGCCGCCGGTGCGCAGTGCGCCACGTCGACAGCCCGACGCGGAAGACGCGGCCCCGAGCCGCGACGGCCGCAGCCGAAGCGGCGGCGACGAGCGCGCGCCCGACCGGGCAACGCACGGCCACGCGCCGGCCGACGACGACACGCTGCGCCTTCGCAGCGAGGCGCCGACAGCGACGATCCGGCCGTCGCTACCGGCCCGCGCCGCCGCG
>DATMGW010000097.1:0-4688 GCA_035555295.1 Caldimonas sp. | reverse complement strand
GCAATCGCCAAACGATTCGTTCGCGATTGCGCCATCCCTGCCTAGGATCGCGCCCTTCGCCATTTGTCGCAGGGCCGTTCCATGCCGTCCATCGTTCGCCGCGTTTCCATTGCCCATGTTCTCGTCGCCGGCTTCGCGCTTGCCGGTGGCGTCGCCGCCCGCGACGTGACGCTGCTCAACGTTTCCTACGATCCGACGCGCGAGCTCTACCAGGAAGTGAACACCGCGTTCGCCAAGTCCTGGAAGGCCAGAACCGGCGACGCCGTGTCGATCAGGGCTTCGCACGGCGGCTCCGGAAAGCAGGCGCGCTCGGTGATCGACGGCCTCGAGGCCGACGTCGTCACGCTCGCGCTCGCCTATGACATCGACGAGATCGCCGAGCGCGCCCGGCTCCTCGCCCCCGACTGGCAGAAGCGCCTGCCGCACAACAGCTCGCCCTATACGTCGACGTACATCTTCCTCGTCAGGAAGGGCAATCCCAAGGGCATCCGCAACTGGGACGACCTTGTCAGGCCCGGCGTATCGGTCATCACGGCCAACCCCAAGACCTCGGGCGGCGCGCGTTGGGGCTACCTCGCCGCCTACGGCTTCGCGCTGAAGCAGCCGGGCGGCAGCGATGCCAAGGCGAAGGACTTCGTGGCCCGGCTCTTCTCGAACGTTCCGGTGCTCGATTCGGGCGCGCGCGGCGCGACGCTGACCTTCGCCGAGCGCGGCATCGGCGACGTGCTGCTCGCCTGGGAGAACGAAGCGCAGCTCTCGATCAAGGAGTTCGGCGCCGACAAGTTCGATATCGTCTATCCGCCGGTCTCGATCCTCGCCGAGCCACCCGTCGCCGTTGTCGACAAGAACGTGGACAGGCACGGTACGCGCCTCGTCGCGCAGGCCTATCTCGAGTATCTCTACAGCCCCGAGGGCCAGGAGATCGCGGCGCACAACTTCTATCGGCCGACCGATCCCAAGGTCGCCGCGAAATACGACAAGCAGTTCCCGAAGATCGCGCTCTTCACGGTAGGCGATACCTTCGGCGGCTGGGCCAACGCCCAGAAGACGCACTTCGCCGACGGCGGCGTGTTCGACCAGATCTACACGCGCAAGTAGGCGCGGCGCGGCATAAGGATGGAACGATTCCATCGTTAGTGCGCCGCTGATACGCCGGGGCCCGGCCTACGATCACAGGTTGTTTTCAGCCCTTAGCCCGGTGAGGACCCCATGCCCTTCGCTTCTCTCGCCCGCCCGAGCCGTCGCGCGTTGCCGTGGCGCGGCAGAGCCCTGCTTGCGACGCTGGCCTTTGCCGCCGGGCCGTGCTTCGCGGCGGGGCCCACGCTGCTCAACGTCAGCTACGACGTCGCGCGCGAGTTCTACAAGCAGATCAACCCGGCGTTCCAGCGCGCCTGGAAGCAAAAGACCGGCGAGGACGTGAAGATCGACCAGTCGCACGGCGGCTCGAGCAAGCAGGCGCGCGCCGTGCTCGACGGGCTCGAGGCCGACGTCGTGACGATGAACCAGTCGAGCGACATCGACGTGCTGGCGACGCGCGGCAAGCTGATTCCCGAAGACTGGGCCAGGCGCTTGCCGAACAACTCGGCGCCGACGACCTCGGTGACGGTGATCCTCGTGCGCAAGGGCAACCCGAAGGCGATCCGCGACTGGGCCGATCTGGCCCGCCCGGGAGTGAGCGTCGTCGTCCCGAACCCGAAGCTGACGGGCAACGGGCGCTATACCTACGTCGCCGCATGGGGCTCGGTGCTCAAGGCCGGCGGAACGCCGGCGCAGGCGAAGGAGCAGGTCCGCAGGATGTTCGCCAACGTTCCGGTCTTCGACGGCGGCGGCCGCGCCGCGACGACGACCTTCGCACAGCGCTCGATCGGCGATGTGCTGTGCACCTTCGAGAGCGAAGTCAACCTCATCAAGACCGAGTTCGGCGACAGCTTCGAGGTCGTCTATCCGAAGTCGACGATCCTCGCCGAGAACCCGGTCGCCGTCATCGACAAGGTGGTCGACAAGAAGGGAACGCGTAAGGAGGCCGAGGCGTACCTGCAGTTCCTGTGGAGCGACCAGGCGCAGGAGATCGCCGCGCAGCACCAGCTGCGGCCGCGCTCGCCGGCCCTGCTCGCGAAATACGCGAAGGACTTTCCGAAGATCGAGACCTTCACGATCGACGAGCTCTTCGGCGGCTGGACGAAGGCGCAGAAGGAGCACTTCGACGACGGCGGGACCTTCGACCAGATCATCGCCGCGGCGAAGAAATAGCGTCGCCGCGCGACCGTCCGATGCCCTTCTCGCGCGCGCTGCGCAAGCGCCACAGCGTCCTGCCGGGGTTCGACCTCGCCCTCGGCTTCACCCTGCTCTACCTCTCGTTCATCGTCCTGGTGCCGCTCTCGGCGGCGTTCCTGAAGACCTTCACGATGAGCTGGCCGGCGTTCTGGGACGCCGTCACGTCGGAGCGCGTCGTCGCCTCGTACCGGCTGACCTTCGGCGCTTCGCTCGGCGCTGCTTTCGTCAACGCCTGCTTCGGCCTCGTCGTCTGCTGGGTCCTGGTGCGCTACGACTTCCCCGGCCGGCGCCTCGTCGATGCGCTGGTCGATCTGCCGTTCGCCTTGCCGACCGCCGTCGCCGGCATCGCGCTGACCGCCCTCTATTCGGGCAACGGCTGGATCGGCCGCTGGCTGCCGTTCAAGGTGAGCTTCACTCCGGCCGGCGTCTGGGTCGCGCTCACCTTCATCGGCCTGCCCTTCGTCGTCCGCACCTTGCAACCCGTGCTCGAAGACCTGCAGAAGGAAGTCGAGGAAGCCGCGGCGATCCTGGGCGCGACGCGCCTGCAGACCTTTAGCCGCGTCATCCTGCCGATCCTGACGCCGGCGCTGCTCACCGGCTTCGCGCTGGCTTTTGCGCGCGCGCTCGGCGAGTACGGCTCGGTCATCTTCATCGCCGGCAACCTGCCGCTCATCTCCGAGATCACGCCGTTGCTCATCATCACCAAGCTCGAGCAATACGACTACACGGGCGCGACCGCGATCGCGGTCGTCATGCTCGTCGCTGCCTTCGTTCTCCTGCTCGCGATCAACGCGCTGCAGGCGTGGACCCGGGCGAGGCAGGGGCGATGACCGCCGCAACCGCGGCCCGGCTGCAGGCACCGCGCCGCGTCGGCGACGCGACCGGCGAGCCCACGTGGGTGCGACGCCTCCTGATCGGCGTCGCGCTCGGCTTTCTGACGCTCTTTCTCTTCGTCCCGCTCGCCGCCGTCTTCGTCGAGGCGCTGAAGAAGGGACTCGACGTCTACTGGGCGGCGATCACCGAGCCCGATGCACTGTCGGCGATCAGGCTGACCTTGATCGCCGCGGCGATCTCCGTGCCGCTCAACCTGGTCTTCGGCGTGGCCGCCGCGTGGGCCATCGCCAAGTTCGAGTTCCGCGGCAAGAACCTGCTGCTGACGCTGATCGACCTGCCGTTCTCGGTGAGCCCGGTCGTCGCCGGCCTCGTCTTCGTCCTCGTCTTCGGCCTGCAGGGCTGGTTCGGAGGATGGCTGCGCGAGCACGACCTGAAGATCATTTTCGCCCTGCCGGGAATCGTCCTGGCGACGCTGTTCATCACCGTTCCCTTCGTCGCGCGCGAGCTGATCCCGCTGATGCAGGCGCAGGGCACCGAGCAGGAGGAGGCGGCACGCGTCCTCGGCGCCGGCGGCTGGCAGATCTTCTTTCGTATCACGTTGCCGAACGTGAAGTGGGCGCTTCTGTACGGCGTGATCCTGTGCAATGCGCGAGCGATGGGCGAATTCGGCGCCGTGAGTGTCGTCTCGGGCCATATCCGCGGCCGGACGAACACGATGCCGCTGCACATCGAGATCCTCTACAACGAATACCAGTTTGCCGCCGCTTTCGCCGTGGCGTCGCTGCTCGCCGGTCTGGCCCTGGTGACGCTGGTCCTGAAGTACGTCGTCGAGCGGCGCATCGCGGCGTACGGGCGGCCCATCGCATCGATGGAGCAGAGTTCATGAGCATCGAAGTCCGCCATCTCAACAAGCGCTTCGGCGCGACCGTCGTCTGCGACGACCTCAACCTCGACATCCCGAACGGCGAGCTGGTTGCCTTGCTGGGACCCTCAGGATCGGGCAAGACGACGCTGCTGCGCATCATCGCCGGCCTCGAAGTGCCCGATTCGGGAAGCGTCCTGTTTCACGGCGAGGACGCGACGAACGCCGACGTGCGCGACCGCCAGGTCGGCTTCGTGTTCCAGCACTACGCCCTGTTCGGCCACATGACGATCTTCGAGAACGTCGCCTTCGGCCTGCGCGTGCGGCCGCGCGCGTTCCGGCCGAGCGAGGCGACGATCCGTGCCAAGGTCGGCGAGCTGCTCAAGCTCGTCCAGCTCGACTGGCTCGCCGATCGCTTTCCGCATCAGCTCTCGGGCGGGCAGCGCCAGCGCATCGCGCTCGCGCGCGCCCTCGCCGTCGAGCCGAAGGTGCTGCTCCTCGACGAGCCGTTCGGCGCCCTCGACGCCAAGGTGCGCAAGGAGCTGCGCCGGTGGCTGCGCCGTCTCCACGACGAGATGCACGTGACGAGCGTGTTCGTCACCCACGACCAGGAAGAAGCGATGGAAGTCGCCGACCGCATCGTCGTTATGAACCACGGCCGGATCGAGCAGGACGGCCCGCCCGACCAGGTCTACGACCACCCGGCGACGCCCTTCGT
>DATMGW010000096.1:0-6665 GCA_035555295.1 Caldimonas sp. | reverse complement strand
CCGTTGTTGTCGAGCTGGTGGCGCTTGCGCTCGACCTGCGCCGCGCCGGCTTCCTTCAGGCAGGTCGCGCGGTCCTCGGCGGTGCGTCCGGCTTCGCAATCGGCGCGCTCCTTCAGGTATTGGGCATCCGCCCCGGAGGTCGCTGCACCGGCAGCGAAGGCCGGTCCAGCCAGCGCAGCCAGCGCGCCGGCGAGGGCCGTGGCGGCAAGGGCAGAAAGCGTGCGGGTGCGGTAGGAAAGGGCGGCATTCATGGGCGGATCTCCAAGTTGGACGCGGCAGGCGCGCCAAGCCCGGCGCACGGAGGCACCGGGAGACGAAACGATAGGCCGAGCGGCGGGCCGCCTCCGTAGGACGGCGCCTCCCCCGGGCGCCGCACGATGCCTCGTCTCGGCTTCAGGCGATGGACAATGGAAGGCCCAAAGGCACCGTCATGAAGAAGAAGCTCTCGATCGAATCGCAACTTTTCGAGGCGCTCGCCTTCGCCGCGCACAAGCATCGCGCGCAGCGGCGCAAGGACGTCGAGGCCAGCCCCTACATCAACCATCCGATCGCGCTGGCGCGCACCCTCGCCGTCGAGGGCGGCGTCAGCGACCTGAAGACGCTGATCGCCGCGGTCCTGCACGACACCGTCGAGGACACGGACACGACCTTCGAGGAGATCGGCGCGATGTTCGGCGCCAAGGTCGCCGACATCGTCCGCGAGGTCACGGATGACACGTCGCTGCCCAAGGCCGAGCGCAAGCGCCTGCAGATCGAGCACGCGCCGCACTTGAGCCGGCGCGCCGCGCTCGTCAAGCTCGCCGACAAGACCTCGAACCTGCGCGACGTCGCGGCGAGCCCGCCGCACGGCTGGCCGCTCGAACGCAAGCGCGAGTATTTCGACTGGGCCAAGGCGGTGATCGATGGGCTGCCGCCGGTCAACAAGCGCCTGCGCGCCGCCTTCGACGACGCGTACTCGAAGCGACCCTAGCGAGACGTTCGCGGGCGTTCCGTCGGCGTGACTCAAGCGTCGCGGGTGATCCAGACAGCGGCACTGAGGGCAACGCCGATCGCATAGAGCGCCCAGGTGTTCGGCACGACGTAGGGGTAGAGCATGAGGGCGACGCCGAGCCACTTCGTCTTCGCCTGGTGGCGGCGCTTTCCGACGTAATACGCACACATGCCGAGGATGCCGAACACGATCAGCCCGACAATGTAGGTCGGGCTCGGCCAGGTGAACCCCAGCATTTCGAGCGCGTCCAATCCATTCTGCATGAGCCGCTTTCCTTTCCGGCGACCTTACCGCGTTTCCTCGCGGCAGCGCGTGCTCGGCTTCTCGCTGCTCGAGCTGATGATCGTGATCGCGATCATCGTCGTCCTCGCCCTGATCGCCTTGCCGGGCGTTCCCGACAAGTTCGTCCGCGACCAGATCGTCGATGCCGTCAAGCTCGCCGACATCGCCAAGGCACCGGTCGCGCTGACCTGGGCGACGACGGCGACGATGCCGGCCGACAACGCCGCCGTCGGACTGCCACCGGCCGCCATGATCGTCAACAACTACATCGCCTCGGTCGCAGTCGAATCGGGTGCGATCCAGGTCACCTTCGGCAACCATGCCAACGGCAGCATTCGCGGCAAGGTGCTGAGCCTGCGCCCCGGCGTGATCGAGGGCGCGCCCATCGTTCCCGTCGCCTGGGTCTGCGGCAACGCCGAGCCGCCGGTGAACATGACGGCTCGGGGACTCAACAAGACAAACATCGCTCTCAAGTTCCTCCCGCTCAATTGCCGGGCGAGCGGGGCCGCGTCGGCGCCGGGCGGCTGAAGCACCCGCAGCGACCGGCGCGGCGCGCGCTCAGCCGCGGCGCTTGCATCGCATCCGCCAGCCCAGCGTGACGGCGACGAGAACGAGGACGAGCGAGGCGATGGCGCCGATGCGAAGCGCCGCCCGGCCGCCGGGCTGCTCGATCGTGCGGTCCCACCACGTCCGTGCCGGCTCGCCCGGCGCCGGCAAGGCGAAGGCGACGATTGCGTCGCTGGTCTCGGTGCCGACTTCGCCGTGCCCGCCGGCGGCTATGACGACGTACTGCCGTCCCTTCCAGACGTAGGTCATCGGTGTCGCCATGCCCGATGCGGGAAGGCGGCCGCGCCACAGCTCGGCGCCGCTCGCGGCGTCGAAGGCGCGCAGATAGCGGTCCATCGCCGCAGCGATGAAGACGAGCCCTCCGGCGGTGGCGACGGGGCCACCGAAGTTCGGCGTTCCGGTGGCCAGGGCGATGCCGAGCGGAAACATGTCCTCGGTCGTGCCGAGGGGCCTTTCCCAGAGGACCTTTCGCCGCTGCAGATCGAGCGCGGCGATCGTTCCCCAGGGCGGCGGGTTGCACGGCGTGCCGATCGGCGAAAGCAGCATCTCGCGGATCATGCCGAACGGCGCGCCGGTCTGCGGGCTCACTTCCTTGCCGGGGTTCGCGGCCTTGGTCGCGGCGAAGTCGGAGCGCGGGATGAGCCGCACGACGTGCGCTGCGCGTGACGTGTTGACGAAGACGACACCGCGCGGGTCGATCGCCACGCCGCCCCAGTTGACGCCGCCTCCGGTGAACGGAAAGAGGATTGTTCCCTGCACGCTCGGCGGCGTGTAGAGGCCTTCGCTGCGCAGAGCGGCGATGCGGTCGCGGCAGGCGCCGCGCCACCACGGCGTGTAGCCGAACGCGTCCTCGGCGTGCAGCGTCGAGGGCACGAGCGGCGGCATGTCCAGCGGGAACGTCTGCGTCGGCGAAAGCGCTTCGCCCGACGCGCCGCCTTGTGGCACGGCAAGTTCTCCGACCGGGAAGACCGGCACGCCGGTGTCGCGGTCGAGGACGAAAACGAGGCCCTGCTTGGTTGCCTGGACGACGACGTCGTGCGGCCGGCCGTCGATCGAAAGCGTGGCCAGCGTCGGCTGCGCCGGGACGTCGTAGTCCCACACGTCGTGCTTGACGACCTGGAAGGCCCAGGCGAGCGAGCCGTCCGCAGCGTGAAGCGCGACGACCGAATCGGCGTGCTCGTTGGCGCCGGCGCGCAGGCCACCGTAGAAATCGGGACTCGGGCTCGAGGTCGGCAGGAAGACGAGCTGCCGTCGCTCGTCGACCGACATCGGCGCCCAGACGTTCGCTGCGCCGGCGCTCAACCCGGTCTTGGGCACGAGCGGCTCCCAGGTCCAGCGCGGCGTGCCGCTGCGCACATCGAAGGCCCGAACCCGTCCCGACGGCGCCGCGACGCGGCCGTTGTCGTTGATCGACGAACCGACGATGACGACGTCGCCGACGACGACCGGCGCCGACGAGATCTGGAATTCGCCCGGCCAGAGCAGCTCGCCGGTGTCGATCTCGATCTGGCCATTCCTGCCGAACCCGGCACAGGCGAGGCCGGTCCGCGCATCGAGAGCGATCAGCCGCGCGTCGGTGGTCGCGCTGAGGATGCGCAACGCGCACGGCGCATCGTTCGACGCCGTCGCGTCGCGCCATTGCGCGACGCCTCGGCAGTTGAAGCGGTTCGCCGGACGCCGTTCGGTCGCGACCTTCGGATCGAAGCGCCACGCCTCGGCGCCCGTCGCCGGGTCGAGGGCAATGACCTCGTTGAAAGACGAGCAGAGCACGAGCTTGTCGGCGACAAGGATCGGCGTCGTCTCGAACTTGATCCGCTTCATCAGCGCCGCGGGCCGGCGCGACGCGTCGCCGGTGCGGTAGAGCCACTGGCGGCGCAACTCACTGACGTTGGCTGCGTCGATGAACGCAGCCTCGCTGTAGCGGCGCCCGCCGGCATCGCCGCCGTAGTCCGGCCAGCCGTATTCGCCCGGCCACGCGGGCGCCGCTCCGAGCAGGCAGACCGCGGTCGCGACGCGCAGCGCCGGGCCGGCCGTGCTGCACCAGCGCACGAGCGTTGCCTTCAGGGATCGCCGCGTTGTTAGCATGCTCCTTGTGACCGACCTTCGCGATACCGGCCTCGACTATGCACGCCTGCGCCAGGCCGGCAAGGACGTGCTGTCGCTCGCCCTGATCCACGCGCGCAACCGCCTGCTCGCCTGGGCGACGTCGCTCGAAGGAGCGAAGGGCGGGAAGGGACTGCAGCTGCCCGGCGATCTGCAACCCGGCATCGCCGAAGAGCTCGATCCGCCGCTCTGGACGCTGGGCCACGTCGCCTGGTTCCAGGAGTACTGGGTCGGCCGCAACGTACGGCGCGGCCAGGGCGTGGGCGCCGATCCGGGCGCGCCGCGCCTGGCCTCGATCCTGCCGGGTGCCGACGCCTGGTACGACCCGGCGCGTGTCGCCCGCGCCGAACGGCGCGCGCTCGCCGCGAGCGGCTTGCCCGATCTGCCGGCGACGCGGCAGTACCTCGTCGAGTCGCTCGAGACGACGCTCGAGCTGCTCGACGCGGTACGCGAGGAAGACGACGCGGCGCTGTATTTCCATCGCTTCGCCCTGTTCCACGAGGAGATGCACCTGGAAGGCTTCGCCGTGCTCGCGCAGACGCTGGGCATCGAGCCGCCGGCCGGCGCCGTGCCGCGCCTCGTCACGCACGCACCGCGGCCGCCGATCCTCTTTCCGGCGACACGCTGGCTCCTCGGCAAGGGGCCGCCGGGGTTTCGCTTCGACAACGAAGGCGAGCCGCATCCGGTCGAGATTCCCGAGTTCGAGATCGACTCGCAGGCCGTGACCTGGGCGCAGTACGGCGAGTTCGTTGAGGACGGCGGCTACGACGAGCCGGCGCACTGGAGCGAAGCGGGCTGGGCCTGGGTGGCGCGCGAAGCACGGCGCACGCCGCGCCATGTCGACCAGCTGCGCCACGGCGTCCTGCAACATCGCTTCGGCCGGCTCGCCCGCGTGCCGCAGGCCGAGCCGGCGATGCACGTCAGCGGCTACGAGGCCGAAGCCTGGTGTCGCTGGGCCGGCCGCCGCCTGCCGGGCGAAGCCGAGTGGGAAGCGGCGGCGCACCAGGGCGCGACGCGCGGCTTCCACTTCGGCGACGTCTGGGAGTGGACTGCGAGCACGTTCCGGCCGTATCCCGGCTTCGTCGCCGGGCCGTGGCGCGACTATTCGGAGCCGGCCTTCGGCAAGACGCGGGTCCTTCGCGGCGCTTCGTTCGCCACGCCGTCGGCGTTGCGCAGCCCGCGCCTTCGCAACTTCGCAGTGCCGCGGCGCGACGACGGCTTCTTCGGCTTCCGTAGCTGCGCCGCCTGAGGCGGCGTCTGCCGTGAGCAGGCGAGGGCGATCGCGGCGCCCGGCCGCCGCGATTCCCATTAGGGAAACCCCGTCCTTTGCGGGGGCGACCGCGGCTCGAACAATGACCCGCACTGCGCGGTGCGAAGGTTTCGCCACCTGCGCCCACCCCATCCCAACAGGAGAACCGCGTGGACGTTCCCATTTCCCTCACCGTCAACGGCAAGTCCGTCAAGGCGACGATCGACCCGCGCACGCTGCTCGTGCATTTCCTGCGCGAGCAACTGCAGCTGACCGGCACGCACGTCGGCTGCGACACGGCGCAGTGCGGCGCCTGCACCGTGCACATGAACGGTCGCGCGATCAAGGCCTGCTCGATGCTGGCCCTGCAGGTGCAGGGCAGCGAGATTACGACGATCGAGGGCCTGGCGAAAGACGGCGAGCTGCATCCGATGCAGGCGGCGTTTCGCGAGTGCCACGGCCTGCAGTGCGGCTTTTGCACGCCGGGCATGGTGATGTCGGCGGTGCAGCTGCTCGCCGACAACCCGAAGGCGGACGAAGCGGCGATCCGCGAGGCGCTCGACGGCAACATCTGCCGCTGCACGGGCTACCAGAACATCGTCAAGTCGATCCAGTTCTGCCAGTCGGGCGCAACGCCCGTCGCCGTCTGAGGAGCCTGCCATGGGCACCATGAACGAAGTCCAGAGCGGCCCGATCGGGCAAAGCCTGCGCCGCCGCGAAGACCGGCGCTTCCTCACCGGCGACGGTCAGTACACCGACGACGTGACGATGCACGGCCAGACCTATGCCGTCTTCCTGCGCTCGCCGCACGCGCATGCCCGGATCCGCTCCATCAAGCTCGACGCGGCGAAGAAATCGCCCGGCGTCGTTGCCATCTTCACCGGCGCCGACCTCGCCGACGCGAAGGTCGGCGGGCTGCCGTGCGGCTGGCTCATCCACAGCAAGGACGGCGCGCCGATGAAGGAGCCGGGGCATCCGGTGCTGGCGCAGGGCAAGGTCCGCCACGTCGGCGATCCGGTCGCTCTCGTCGTCGCCGAATCGATTGCCGAGGCGAAGGACGCGGCCGAGCTGATCGAGGTCGACTACGACGAGCTGCCGGCAGTGATCGACATCGCGACCGCCGACAAGGCCGGGACGGCCGTGCACGACGACGTGCCGAACAACACCTGCTACGACTGGGGTCACGGCGACAAGGCGGCCGTCGACGCGGCGTTCGCGAAGGCCACGCACGTCACCAAGCTCGGCTTCGTCAACAACCGGCTGATTCCGAACGCGATGGAGCCGCGCGCCGCCAACGCGAGCTACAACAAGTCGGACCAGAGTTACACGCTCTACGTTGCCAACCAGAACCCGCACGTCGAGCGGCTGCTGATGTGTGCCTTCGTGCTCAGCCTGCCGGAATCGAAGGTGCGCGTGATCGCGCCCGACGTCGGCGGCGGCTTCGGCTCGAAGATCTTTCTCTATCCCGAGGAC
>DATMGW010000095.1:0-12806 GCA_035555295.1 Caldimonas sp. | reverse complement strand
CCGCCTGTGGTCGAGCACTTCGGCCTGGTCGCGCAGTCCGCCGGAGCGCCGCAGTGACGAGCGGCGCGGGCCGTGTGCTCGCGCTCGTCGCGCTGGCCGGCGCGTGCCTGGCGACGGGCGCGCGGGCGATCGTTCCCGCGGCGAAGGCGCCCGCTGCGACAACGCTGAAAGTGCCGCGCATCGACTATCGCGAGCGCAAGCTCGGCAACGGGCTGGCGGTGATCTCGGTCGAGAGCCATACGAGCCCGACGGTGAGCGTGCAGGTCTGGTATCGCGTCGGCGGCAGCGACGACCCGGCCGGCCGGTCGGGCTTCGCCCATCTCTTCGAGCACATGATGTTCAAGAGCACGACCTACCTGAAGGCCGAGCAGTTCGACCGCATGACCGAAGACGTCGGCGGATCGAGCAACGCCTCGACCGGCGACGACGTCACCGAGTACCACGAGGTCGTTCCCTCGAACTATCTCGAGACGCTTCTGTGGGCCGAGGCCGAGCGGATGCACAACCTCCACGTCGACGAGGAAAACTTCAAGTCCGAGCGCGCCGTCGTCGAGGAGGAGTACCGCCAGCGCATCCTCGCTTCGCCATACGGGCGCTTTTCCAACGCGCTCGGCAGCGCCCCGTACCTGCGGCACCCGTATCGCCGCCCGACGATCGGCAGCATCGACGACCTCGAAGCAGCGACGCTCGCCGACGTCGCGGCATTCCACGACACGTACTACCGGCCCGACAACGCGACGCTCGTCGTCACTGGCGACTTCGATCCGCGTCAACTCGACGCCTGGATCGACACCTATTTCGCGGCGATCCCGCGCCCGGCGACGCCGCTGTCCAGGCGCGAGGCGAGCGAGCCGCCGTGGACGAGCGACCGCACGATCACGATCACGGCGCCGAGAGTTCCGCTGCCGGCCGTCGCCGCGGTCTGGCTCGCGCCGCCGGTGACGAGCCGCGACACGCCGGCCCTGCAGATCGCAGCAGCGCTCCTTGCGGGCGGCGAATCGTCGCGCCTCAATCAGTCGCTCGTTTACCGTCAGCGGATCGCAACGCAGGCCGGATTCAACGCCGACCTGCGCGTCGGGCCGGGGCTTCTCGTCGCGACGGCGATCGCCGCGGGCGGCAAGCCGATCGCCGACGTGCAGAGCGCCCTGCTGGCCGAAGTGCGGCGCCTCGTCGACCGGCCGGCCACCGCCGCCGAGATCGACAAGGTGAAGAACCAGCTCATCACCGACGCGTTCGAGTCGCGGCAAACCCCCGTCGGGCTCGGTTCGGCGATCGCCGAAGCTGCCGTCCTGGAAGGCGCTGCGAACAAGGTCAACACCGACCTGGAAGCGCTGCAGCGCGTCAGCGCCGCCGACGTGCAGCGCGTCCTGCGCCGCTACGTCACGCAGGCGCACAAGGTGATCGTCGACTATCGCCAGGAGACGGCGCCATGAAGGACGCGCTCAAGGCGATTGCCGCGGCGGCGTGTCTCGCCGCTGCCGCGACCGCGCTGGCCCAGCCCTACCCCACGCCGCCGCCGCCGGCGCCGGCACGCCCGCTCGCGATCGCCGCGCCGAGTGAGCAGGCGTTGCCGAACGGCCTGCGCGTGATCGTCTCGAAGCGCGAGGGCGTTCCACTCGTGACCGCGCTGCTCGTCGTCCTCTCGGGCAGCGAAGCCGATCCGCCGCAGCTCTCGGGGCTCGCCTCGATGACGGCCGATCTGCTCACGCAGGGGACGCGCCGGCACAGCGCCCCCGAGCTCGCCGCCGCCGCCGAAGCGCTCGGCGGGTCGCTGTCGAGCGGCGCGGGCTGGGGCCAGTCGCTCGTCTCGATCACGGTCACGACGCCCAAGCTCGACGCCGCGCTCGGCCTGGTCGCCGAAGTCGCGCGCGAGCCGACCTTCGCCCCCGAGGAGATCGACAGGCTGCGCACGCAGACGCTCGACGGACTGAAGGTCGCCTATGCCAACCCGGGAACGATCGCCGGACTCGCTGCGGTGCGCCTGGCTTACGGCGGAAGCGCGTGGGGCCATCCGGCGAGCGGCACGCCGACGTCGCTGCCGCGGATCGCCCGCGCCGACCTCGTCGCCCAGCACCGCGCGACCTTTCGCCCCGATCGCGCCGTGCTCATCCTGACCGGCGACATCGGCGTCGACCGGGCGCTCGCGCTGGCGCGCAGGCACTTCGGCAGCTGGACCGCGCCGGCCGTGCCGCCCGCCGCCCCACCCGCTGTTCCGGCAGCGGCGCAAGGCCCGGCCGTCGCTGTGATCGACATGGCGAATGCCGGTCAGGCGGGCGTTGCCCTGACCTTGCCTCTGCCGCGGCGCCAAGGCGCGGAATGGGCCAGCGCCGACATCATGAACGCGGTCCTCGGCAGCGGCTACTCGTCGCGCCTGAACCAGGAGATCCGCATCAAGCGCGGCCTCAGCTATGGCGCCGGCAGCCACATCGAGGCGCGCGCCGACAGCGCGCTCTTCCAGGCCTCGGTGCAGACGAAGAACGAATCGGCGGCCGAGGTCGTCGCGCTGCTGCAAGGCGAGCTCGATCGCATCATGCAAAGCCCCGTCCATGCCGACGAGCTCGCGGCGCGCAAGGCGGCGCTGATCGGCGGCTTCAGTCGCAGCGTCGAGACGACGGCCGGGCTCGCGGCGGCGATACGCAGCCTCGTCGTCACCGGCCGCTCGCCGGCCGGGCTGAAGACGAGGATCTCGTCGCTCGAGGCGGTCAGCTCCGCCGACGTGCAGCGCTATGCGGCGGCGCACCTCGGCGCCGCCAATCGCCGCATCGCGGTCGCCGGTGTCGCGGCTCGTTTTGCCGAAGGCCTGAAGGCGCAGACGCCGGCGCTCGTTGTCATCGGCCAGGACGAGCTCGACCTCGATCGCCCGAGCGGGCTGAAGCGCGAATAGGCGGCGCGCCGCGCTCCGCGCGAGGGCGGCGGCAGGCTCGGCGCGGGTCAAGGCAAACCCTTCGGGCGCGGCCCGCCGTTTACTGGGACAATAGTGCCCCCTCGCGAACGACGCCATGCCCCGGCACGGCGTCGCTGCACCACTCCAGGATCGCCATGGCCACCCGTCCTTCTGTTCCCCAGTCCAAAGCCACCAAGGTCTCGATGCCCTCAGCCCAGCCCGCTCCCGCCGCCGTCACAGCCGCCAACGCGGCGCTCAAGCTCAGGCAGACCCAGGCCGAGTACGTCGCCGCCCGGCCCGCCGGCGAACCCGGCGTCAAGCCGATGATGTCGAGCTCGAAGATGTACGTCTGCCGGCGCTGCCAGGCGAACTTCAAGACCGGCGACGGCAAGCCCGACTCGCGTCTGCCGGGCCTGGGCAAATGCAACAAGTGCCTCGCCGCTGCAGCGGCGTCGGCGCTCGCCGCCTGAGGGCGCCGTTCGTAAGCGCTCGTAACACTTCTCCGAGAGGCTTCTTGCGCTGCCGATAAGCCGTTCAGGCGAACGGGCTTTTCGTGCATGCAGACTTTGCTGACCCGGCTTTGCGGCGCCCTCCTCGCGCTGCCGCTCCTGATCTCCAGGCCGATCCTGCGTCTGATCGAGGCGCGCCGGCGCCAATCGGGCGCCTGGCGGTTGCGCCCGCCGGGCCTCGACGACCGGATCGACCCTGATTCCGCGCCGTGCGTGCCGCGGCTTTCGTCGGCAGCCATCCGCAGCATGCGCGACGAGTTGAACCGCGTTCTCGACGCCGACGACACGCATCGCCAGGTCTTTCGTCACCTGGCGCGCTTCGAGCGCAAGTTCGCCAGGACGGGCCTGCGCGCCATCGAGGAAGTTCCGGTCGAGCAATTGCGCCGTGCCCTGAAGGACTTCGAGGCGCTGGTGCGCAACTGGTCGTCGGCCAGCCTGGCCGACCTGCGCTCGCGCATGGCCGTCACGCTCGCCGACCGGTCAAGCGCAGCGTCGGTCTGGATCGCTGCGAACAGCGTGTCCTCGGAGCTGCGGCCGCGGCCGGAATCGATGTCGGCACGCCTCGCGCGCAATGCCAGCGCCGCGTTTCGCGCCAGCCAGCAGGGCACCGGCGAATTCGCCATCTCGCGCTTCGAGGCGGCGGGTGCCGAATGGCACTCGACGAGCGCGCGGGCCTGAGCCATCGCTCAATCCTTTCGCTTCGCCTCTGACGTCGCCGGCTTCCGGCTCGTCGGCCGTCCTCAGGCCGCGGCCGCCTCGGGTGGCGGCACGAGCGTCTTCAGGTCGCAGGACTCGTCGGCGAGCGTCTCTGCGGAGACTTGCGCGCGCGCCGCGACGATGCGCTTGGAGAGCATGAATTCCTTCGGCCGGCCGACGCAGTCGGCAGCGACGACACGACCGTCATGCAGGTAGAAGGCGGAAAACGACCGGTTCGCCGGATCGCCGCGCAGTACCAGGCGGTCGTAGCCCTGCGACAGGCCGACCATCTGCAGCTTCATGTCGTACTGATCGGACCAGAACCAGGGAACGGTCCGGTACGGCCGGGCACGGCCGCACAGGGTCGCAGCCGCGGCGCGCGCCTGCTCGACGGCGTTCGGCACGGACTCGAGCCGGATCCGCCGGCCGACGATCGCATTCGGATGGCTCGTGCAGTCGCCGGCGGCGACGATGTCGGGGTCGGCGGTGCGCGTCGTCTCGTCGACGACGATGCCGTTGTCGATCTCGAGCCCGGCGGCAGCGGCGAGCTCCACGTTCGGCACGACGCCGACGCCGACGACGACCAGATCGACGGGAACGCTCTGCTCCTGCTGAGTCCGGCCGTCGCGGCAAAGGACTGCCGTCACGACGTCGCCGGTCGGAGAGAACTCGAAGCCGCGCAGCTCGACGCCGGTGCGCAGGTCGACGCCGGCCTCGCGGTGCACGCGTTCGTAGAAGGCCGAGATCTCGGGCGCGGTCACGCGCGCGAGAACGCGCGGCGCCGCTTCGAGGACGGTGACCTGCAGGCCGCACTTGACCGCGGCGGCGGCGACCTCGAGGCCGATGTAGCCGCCGCCGACGATCGCGATGCGCCGCCCGGCGACGAACTGGTTGCGCAGGCGAACGACGTCGTCGACGGTGCGCAGGTAGTGGAAGTTGCTCGCCCTTTCGGCCTCGGCCGCTCCCGTGCCGGTGAGGCGGCGCACCCGCGTTCCGGTGGTCAGCGCGAGGCGGCCGTAGGCCAGCCGCTCGCCGTTGCCGAGGAGCAGCGTCTTCGCGCCGCGGTCGATCGCCTCGACCCGCGTCCCGCCGATGAATTCGATCGCCGCCGCATCGAAGGTCGTCTTGGGGCGCAAGTACAGCGACTCGACCCGGCCCCCGGACGACAGGTACGCCTTCGACAGCGGCGGCCGCTGGTAGGGAAGCCACGCTTCTTCGCCGATCATGACGATGCGCGTTGCGTGCCCGCCCTGGCGCAGCGCCGAGGCCAGCTCGCCGCCGGCGTGCCCGGCACCGACGATGACGATGGTGTCGCTCATGGCTTGGGCCCGGCGACCACGCCGAGCCGGCGCAACAAAGGCAGGCGGTGCTCGAGAAAGCTGCGCACCCGCGGCTCGAGCTCGGCGAGGTTGTCGGCATCGCCATCGAGCGGCCGCCCGTCCTTGACGATTCGCTTGTCCTGCGCCTTGAATTGCGCCCAGGTGGAGTCGCGGATGGCTTCGACGCTGTCGCTGCCGACTTCGCGCATGGCCGACAGCAACAGCTGCTCCGAATGCGTCACGAAGACGCCCGAGCCGAGCGCCGGCGCGGCGAGAAATCGCATCGAGTCGTCGCCACCCTGCGCTTCTTCGACCAGCAGATCGTTGAGCGCGAGCGACGCCGACCGCGCGGCGCCGCCATCTTCTTCGAGCATCGGATGGGCCTGCGCGCTTTCGACCAGCAGCGCCAGGCCTTGCGCGATCTGCAACGGCGGCACTTCGGCGAACGCCGGCAACGACGCCAGCTCGGCGAATCCGACGCTCCCCTGCTTCAGTCGTTCGAGCATGGGCTCGATGACGGCTTCGTCCGCCGTCAGCATGCCGGCCGACGTATCGAGCGTCGTCGTCGCCCGCTGGGGGTCGACGGTCAGCGTGAAGCGGATCGCGGCGAGCGCGGCGACGAACTGCGGCGGCGTCAGCTGCACCGGTTCGTGGACGTAGAGATCGCGGCGAAATCTCCGGTTGACGGCGAAGTCCTTGATCGTCTCGGCCATTCCCGGGTCGGCACCGGCGAACATCGCCGCGATCTCGGGCGACGCCGACAGCGCCGGGATGTTCTCGCTGGCCGCCGCCGAGCCGACGTAGTCGAGGCCCGCCTCATTCATCTCGCGCTTGACGTCGAGGTGGTAGAGCGCATCCCAGTGTTCGTTGAGATACTCGTGGGCCAGGTAGCTTCCGTCCCTCGCGCCAAGGTGCTCGAGATAGCGGCCGATCGACGCGTCGGCCTTGAAGTAGCGCGCGCCCCGTGCCGCCAGGTGATCCACGAATTGGACGGCGGCGACCGCGTTCTCGTCGCTGCGCCCGCGCCGCCGCACCACGAGCTCGCGCAACAGGCGCTGCACCGGCGTGAACGCAGCCCATCCGGGCATGCAGTTGTAGCTGACGTAGACCATGCCGCCGGGTTCGAGCCGGTCGCGAATGAAGTGCGCGATGTGGCGCCGGTTCTCTGCGCTGACCCAGCTGTAGACGCCGTGCAGCACGATCAGGTCGAAACGCGGCGCGGCATCGGCGGCGCCGCTTTGCGCGGCGAGGTCGGCGAAACTCCGTTCGCCGAAGTGCAGTTTCGCCAGGCCGGCGCGCGCACCGAGATGTCGCAGCTTGGCCATCTGCGCCGCGTTGAAATCGTAGCCGTGAAAGCGTCCGAGCGGATTCGTCGCGGCGAGGAGGAGCGGGCCGAGTCCGCGGCCGCAGCCGAGTTCGCAATACGCGAACTGCCGATCGACGACGGCCGGCGGCCTGACGCCGACGAGGATCGCAAGCAGATGCAAGTAGGCCGGCGACAGCTCGCGATAGAAGCCAGCGGTGTAGGGGATGTCGGTGACGTAGCCGTCTTGCCAGGTGCCCATGCGTGGTGCCGCGAAGATGCGAAGCTGCCGCCGCATCGTAGGCTACGCCCGTGATCAGGAGATCGGCGCGGCGCCTCGACGTCGACCTGGCCTTCGGCGGGAGTCGACGCCCGCTGCCCTTCCGGCAAGGCTACCGCCCGATACACCCGATATGGAAAGTTTTCCCAGATTGTGTCATCCTCGGCGCTGCGGCCGTCGTCAGCGATCTGCAGGCGCCGAGGAGGCGCGTGCGGGCCGCTCGATCTCCCCTGCCTCGAGGGTCATACCAGCACATGAAGCGCGCCCGGCCGGAAAACCGCAGCGCCGCCGCCCCGCGTCGGGTGCAGCCTACGCCCGAGCACGCCGAGCTGGCGCTGCGCGAGGCGGCGGCTCTCATGGCGCCGATCTCGCTGTGGCTGTTGCGGCACGGCGTCTCGTACCCGGCGTTTGCCGAGTTGCTGAAGTCGGTGTTCGTCGAAGCGGCGCGCGGCGAGCTGCGGCGCGCCGAAACCAAGCCGACCCAATCGGCGCTCAGCCTGCTGTCGGGCGTGCACCGCAAGGACGTGCGAGATCTCGGCGAGGCCACGGCGACGCCGCGCCCGCATCGGCGACCGACCCTGTCGTCGCAGGTGTTTACTCGCTGGCTGCACGACTCGCGCTATCGCGGCAAGGACGGCAAGCCCCGGGCGCTGCCGCGAATCGGCGCCGGGCGCACCTTCGAGGCGCTGTGCCGGGAACTGTCGAACGACGTACATCCGCGATCCGTCCTCGACGAGTTGCTGCGGCTCGGACAGGTCGGCCTCGACGGCGAGCGCGTCGTCGTCCTCGCCGACGCGTTCGTTCCCTCTCCGCGCCTCGACGAGATGACTGCGATCTTCTCTGCCAATGCGGCCGATCACATCGCCGCGGCCGTCAGCAACCTCACGACGGACTCGCCGCGCTTCCTCGAGCAAAGCATCTACGCTGACGGGCTGACGCAGGAGTCCATCGATCGCCTGCACGCCGCCGCCCGGCAGGCCTGGAGCAAGGCCTTCGAGACGGTCGTCGGCCGCGCCCGGGATCGCGTGGATCGCGACAAGACAAGCGACGGCGAGCTCCGCATGCGCTTCGGCTCCTACTTCTTTAGCGAGCCCGTCCCTCCCGCTTCGCCCGGGCCATCGCACCTGCGCGGAAAGTCAACCGCGTCAGGCCGCCCCCTGAAGAAGAGCCAACCATGAAACGACCCTTCGATTCCGGAACACGCGCCGTCATCGGCCTTGCCGGCATGCTCGTGCTGGCGACCCTGGCTTCGTGCGGCGGCGACGGCGTGGTCGGGTCCGGGGGCACCGGCAGGGGCAACACGGGTATCGCCATCGGCACGGTCAACGGCTTCGGCAGTGTCATTGTCGACGGCGTGTCGTACGACGATCTCACCGCCCGGGTGGTCAGCGAAACGGCCCCCGGCGTCGATACGCTTTCCGAAGTCCAGCTCGGCGACCGGGTCTCCATCACCTACGCGGGGCCGGGCATTGCCAGCGTCGTGCGCATCGATACCGCGCTGTCGGGACCGGTCGCGACCGCGTTCTCCTCGGGCCGGTTCTCGATGCTGGGCCAGACCGTCGTCATCAACGCCGGCAGTGGCCTGGGACCGACCACGCAGTTCGGCGGCGGCTACCTGCAGGCCACGGACATCGTCGTCGGCGACCCAGTCGACGTGAACGGCGTCCTCGTCCAGCAGGCCGGTTCCTGGGTCATCGCGGCAACCCGCGTCGACAAGCTGAGCGCCGCTCCCGCCTATCTGCGCGTCAGCGGCCTCGTCGGCAGCCTCTCCGCGAGCGGTCCGACGACGTTCGCGTTGGGCGGACTGACCGTCGACGCCAGCAGCGCCGCCGTCCTTCCGGCCGGGACCCCTCTGGCCGATGGCCAGGCCGTGACCGTCCTCGCCGCGCCCGCCGACTACACCGTCTCCGGTCCGGGGGCGCCGCGCCTGCGCGCCGCGCAAGTCCGCATTGCCGCGCTGCAGAGCGGCGCCCTCGATGACTACGTGAGCGGCTCGATCTCCCGTCTCGACGCTGCGGCCATGACCTTCCTGCTCGGCGCCCAACCGGTGAGCTATGCCGGCGCCACGATCACCCCCGCGCGCGCGTCGCCGGCCAATGGGCGCTACGTGCAGGTCCAGGGCAGGGTCGGCAGCGACGGGTCGCTGACGGCGTCGACTGTCGCCATCCGAGACGCCGAGACGGAAGACGATTCCGAGCTGCGCGGCAACATCGTCGCCTTCGACAGCGCGACGAATCACCTCACCGTGCGCGGCGTCCTCGTCGACGCCAGCACGGCTACGCTGCAAGGATGCCCCGCGAGCGGTCTGGCGAACGGCCTCTACGTTCAGATCACCGGCTCGCTCGGGACCGCGGGCGTTGTCGCGCAGGTCATCCGCTGCGAATCCGAGCCGTCGGGAGGCACCGTCGAACGCGACGGAGTCGCCGGTGCGGTCGACCTCGGGGCGAGGACCTTCACGCTGACACGTCAGCAAGGGTCGACGGTATCCGTCGAATGGACCGACACCACCTACTTCGGCGGCGCCACGCCCTCGACCCTGTCGGGCAAGCCCGTGGAGGTGCAAGGCACGTTCATCGGCGCCACGCTCGTCGCGAGCAAGGTGAAGGTCGACGATTGACCCCGACGCGCGGGATCCAGGCCGATCCCGCCCTTTACTCGAAACGGCTAGGCGGTTCCGTATTTGGTTTGGAATTCGATGCCGACCTGCTGCAGGAGCGGCGTCGGGAGCACGCCGCCGGCGCAAACGATGACCGCGTCGTTCGCCAGCTCCGTGTCGCTGCCCTGGATCGAGATCGTGACGGTTGCCTGCTGGATCGAGGCGACCTGCGTTCGCAACATCACCCGGATCCGCCCTGCCCGCTCCTGCTCCTCGAGGCGCTGGCGATTTTTCGCCTTGACGCGGGCAAAGGCGTCTCCACGGTAGCTCAGGATCACCTTCGTCCCGGGCTGCTCGGAGAGGGCGATCGCGGCTTCGAGGGCGCTGTCTCCGCCGCCGACCACCAGCACGGCCAGGTCGCGGTACTGCTCCGCGTCGATGAGCCGGTAGACGACCTTGGACGACTCCTCACCGGGAACGTCGAGCTTGCGCGGCGAGCCGCGACGGCCGATGGCGAGCAGCACCGAACGCGTGGAATAGCTGGCCTTGGGCGTGCGGAGAACAAAGCCACCGTCGCCTTGCCGTTCGACGCCTTCCATCCGCTCCGAGAACGAGACCTGCAGGCCGGTCTTCTCGACCACGCCGCGCCAGAACTCGAGCAGCTTTTCCTTCTGGATCTCGCCCATCTTCAGCGAGCCGACGAGGGCGAGCTTGACGGGCGCCGACATCGCGATCTTGTTGCGCGGGTAGTGGTAGACCGAGCCGCCGAGGGAATCTTCCTGCTCGATCAGCTTATAGCGCAAGCCGTGCTCGATGGCGGCCAGGCCGGCCGAGAGACCGGCCGGGCCGCCGCCGACGATGACGAGGTCGAACTCGGCGGACGCGGCGATCTTGCGCGCCCTGATGGAATCGACCGCCTGCCGGCCCTGTTCCGCAGCCTTGCGGATCAGGCCCATCCCGCCCAGTTCGCCGGCGATGAAGATCCCCGGCACGTTCGTCTCGAAGTTGGGGCGGACGTTGGGAATGTCGATGCCGCGCTTTTCCGTGCCGAACACGAGCTTGATCGCCTCGACCGGGCAGGCCGTCAGGCAGGCACCGTGGCCGATGCAGGCTGCGCCGTTGGTCAGCACCGCCTTGCCGTTGACGATGCCGATCGCCTGCTCCGGACAGGCCCGTGCGCAGGAGCCCGAGCCGATGCAGCGCAGCGGATCGACGACCGGGTGCAGCGACTGCGGTTCGGCGAGACCGGAGGCGATCGCCTGCCGGAGATCCTCGACGTGGGCGCGTTCGGTGCGCTTGTGCCGCCGCAAGTAGAGCAGCAGCACCGCGAGGACGATGGCGGCGTAGATCAGCAGGTAAGCCATTGCATCCCGGTTTCAGGTCCGCCCAGCCTAGAACGCATTCCAGGGCCCGTTCGGCGACAGCGCCTGGCCCCAGATCGACGTGAACACGCTGCGCCCGTAGAAGAAGGGCAGGCCCCAGACGTAGGCGTTGGCGCCCTGGCCCGCCGATCCCGCGAGGCCGGCGAAGGCGACGCCCGAGGTGCTGAACAGGGCATCGGCGTTCGCCACCGAGTAGTCCACCGAGCCGGTCGCCCCGAACGCATCGGTGACGGTCGCGGTGCGCCGGAGCACCACAGGCGGACAGTACCAGCCGCCGCTCGACGCCGTCGAGCTCTGGCAAGCCTTCGGGACGCTCGCATCGTCGAAGAACAGCGCATTCGATCCGCTGTCGACGTAGCTGTCGACATAGGTCGCCCCGCCGGACGTCGTCGTGAAGTAGAGGTAGCCCGGGTTCGCCGGGTTCGGGTCGACGAAATACATCGTGGCCCCGAGCGGGATCTGGTTGTTCGATTGCGTGCCGATGCCGAACACGAGTCGCCCCTTCGCCAGCCCGGCGCCGAGATCCGGCAGCGCCGGCAGCGTGATGATCGTGCCGTTGTTGTTCACGGCGAAGTGAGCGACGGGGTTTTGCACCTGCAGAGCGCTCGGGATCGCCGCCGGCGAACATGGCGCCCCCGAGGCGCCCGGGCACGAGTAGTAGAGCGTGTAGCCGCTCGCGTAGTCGCCCTTGCTGCAAGCGAGCCCGCAGTCGTACGAGACCATGCCGATGCCGAGAATGCCCTTGGCCTGCAGGGACGACATCGAGTTCTGCAGCCCGCCGTTGGCAGCGGCGATGCAGTTGGCCGGGGGTGCATCGCTCATGGGCACGGCATCGTCGATGATCTGCACGGGCAGCGAGCTCGCGGCTTCGCCGGCGATGCGCAGGTCCGCGCTGGCCAGGGGCCCCCAGACCGCGCCGAGAACGAAGGGATAGCACTCAAGGGCCCGCCCAGCCGGCGTGCCGCTCGCGGTATCGGCCGGGAGCGTAATCGGCGCAAGCACCAGGGTCGCGACCGTGCTCTTCAGGAGACGCAGGCCGACCGAACCGGTGTCGAGAAAGACATGGTCGATCGTGACGCAATCCGTCGCCGACCCCGGCGTGCAGACGGTGACGGCCACGTACGGGATGTTCGCGGCGCCCAGGGAGAAACCGGAGGCCGGCCCGGCGTCGACGACGATCTCGGTTGTGTTCGGGCCGATGGGGGCATCGACGCTGACGACCGTCGCGCCGTTGCCGCCGCCGTTTTCACTGCCGGTGATCGTCGTCACCGACGAGTTGCCGCCGCCGCAGCTTGTGAGCAGCACGGCGAGCGCTGCCGCAGCAGGCGCGACGATGCGGCGGTTAGCGCAGCGCATCGAGGGGGACCCCTTGCGGCACCAGCGATTGCAGCCAGGCCTTGCCGACATAGGAATTCAGGTGCGCCGTCGAGTGGACGACGAGATCGTCACGCCGCAGCTCGGCGTGGCGGCGGATTCCCGGAGCGCGCATCGCCTCGCTCGCCGCCGCGGCGTAGCTCGCGGCATGCGCGCCGAGCAAGGCCGCCAGGTCCGGCTTGAAGCGCGTGTTCCAGGCGACCGCGAAGACAATGCCGCCGGGCGTCACGAACTCGCGGATGCTGGAGCCGTCGGCCAGCGTGATCTCGTGCGTGCGGACCTGGGCGCTCGAGACCGCGGCGGGGTGCCGCGTTCCCTGCATGCGCACCTGGTCGCCGGCGATGGTCGAGACGTCGCCACCGAGCACGGCGCGTGCCGGCAACGCGGCGAGCGACAGGGTCGCAACAAGCACCGTGGCGGCGAAGGGGCGCGGTCTCGAGGCGGCCGTGCTCGTCATTGGCTC
>DATMGW010000094.1:0-2262 GCA_035555295.1 Caldimonas sp. | reverse complement strand
AACCGCAACCCGCCGAGCGGCTACAAGGTGATCTTCATCCCCTTTGCCGACGGCAGGCCGCAGGGCGAGCCGATCGACGTGCTGAGCGGATTCCTCAGCGCCGACGGCGACGCCTACGGCCGGCCGGTCGGCGTCGCGATCGACAAGAGCGGGGCGCTGCTCGTCGCAGACGACGTCGGCAACACGATCTGGCGCGTCAGCCCGACGCCGTCGGTCGCGCAGCGCTGAGCCGTCATCTACTTGCGGACGTTGTCGAGCGCCGGCGGCGCGTTGAAGCCGAGCTCCTCGGCGCGCGCCTCGTACGGCGCGGCGAGCGCGGGCTGATCGCTCTTGCGGTAGTGCACGGCCAGCTCGTAGCTCGCCGGCCCGTTGCCGAGCGCCGCCGAATACTGCAGCCAGCCGATGTAGCGCGACGGATTGGCCTCGAGGCCGCCCTCGCCGTCGCGGTAGAAGTGGGCGATCCGCTCGGCCGCGTCCTTGTCGGCGAGCGCGGCCTTGCGCAGGTCGACGTGCAGCGCCGGCCCGCCGCGAACGGTGAAGTCGTTGCGATAGAGACGGATATCGCTGCGCTCGAGCAGGCGCTTGGTCTTGCGCGCAACGTCGAGATCGGCCCGCGCTGCCGCGGCCGCCGGGCCCTGCGGATAGCTGCTCGCGTAGCGCTCGGCGACGCCGACGATGTCGGCCGGCCAGCGCGCCTCCTGGAGCTGCTCGCGCAAGGTGCTTTCGGGGGGTGCTGCCGGGGTCGCGGCGCCGGCCACTCCGACCAGGGCACAGGCGAAGAAGGCGGCGGCGAAGGCGCGGCGGGAGGTCGTCCTCGAGGTCATCGGCTGCACGGGGCTCTCATTTCTTGGTCTGCGACCAGTCCTTCACCGCGGCGAGGGTCTTCTCGACGTGGCGGCTTGGGTTCAGGCTTTGATAGTCGTAGATCACCTTGCCGTTCGGCGCGATCACGTAGGAGATGCGGTTGGCGTAGTCTGGACGCAGCGCCATCACCGCGTCGTAGGACTTCATGATGCTTTGCGAGTTGTCGGAGGCGACCGGAAACCTCCCCTGGCAGGCCTGCACGGAGAACTTGCCGAGGGTGTCGATATCGTCGCTCGAAACGCCGATCACCGTCGCGCCCAGGGACTCGAACTTCGCGATGGATTCCGCGAATTCGTGCGCCTCGATCGAGCAGCCGACGGAGAAGGCCGCCGGGAAGAAGTAGAGCACCACCGGTCCCTTGGCGAGCGAGTCGGCGAGGCTGAACTTGAAGACCTTGCCGGCCAGGGCGGCCTGCGCTGTAAAGTTTGGCGCTGCATCCCCGACATCCAGAGCTGCGTACGACGAGGTGGTCACCGAGAGCATGAACATCATGGACGCTAGAAATCTCTTCATGGCAGGCTCCTGTCAGGCGCGTTCTTCATCTTACGAGAAACGGCTCGGCGGCGACGGATACGGCCGCTCGGCCCTGCTGGATGTGGGTACGGCCGCCGCGCGCAACTTCGCGGCCGGAACCCGCCGGGCCGCCGCCATGCTGGCGCTCGCCGCCGGCCTGGCCGGCTGCGGCACGTTGCCGGTCAACTACGGCCGCATCGACGCGATCGCCCTGCCGCCCAATCCGGAAAGCCCGCTGGTCAAGATCACGGCAACCTCGCTGCCGGCACCGGACCAGACCGGCATCCGCCTGCTGCCGCTCGGCGCCTTCTCGCTCGACACCCGCCTGCAGCTCGCGCAGCGCGCCTCGACCTCGCTCGACGTCCAGTACTACCAGCTCGAGAACGACGCGACCGGACGGCTCCTCATCACGGCGCTGCGCGACGCCGCGGTGCGCGGCGTGCGCGTGCGCCTGATCGTCGACGACCTGTACACGACGCACTCGGATCCGCTGCTGCGCAACCTCGCTGCCTATCCGAACGTCGAGGTGCGCCTGTTCAACCCGTTCTGCTGCAACCGCTCGGCCGGCGTCGCCGGGCGCTACGCGGCGTCGATCTTCGACTTCGGGCGCCTCAACCACCGCATGCACAACAAGATGTTCATCGCCGACAGCGTGATGGCGGTGGCCGGCGGCCGAAACATCGCCGACGAGTATTTCCTGCGCAGCTCGGAATCGAATTTCGTCGACATGGACGCCTTCGTCATGGGCGCCGTCGTCAAGGACATGTCGACGATCTTCGACCGCTACTGGAACAGCGAAGTCGTCTATCCGATCGAGTCGATCGGCGAGCCGCTCGGCGACAAGGCCGCGCGGCAGAAGGCCTTCGACGCGATGCTGGCGAGCTA
>DATMGW010000093.1:0-2838 GCA_035555295.1 Caldimonas sp. | reverse complement strand
CCGGCATCTCGACCGCGCCGGAAGCGGCGATCGCCGTGATCGTCGCGATCTACGTTCTCGCCGCCCTCTTCAATCTGCGCATCCCGCGCACCGAGGCGCCGCTGCAGCCGCTCGGCGCGAACGCCAGCATGCTCGTACGCGACTTCTCGAACTGCAACGCCCGGCTGTGGAACGACAAGCTCGGGCAGATCTCGCTGGCGACGACGACGCTGTTCTGGGGCGTGTCGAGCAACATGCGCGTGATCGTCTTCGCCTGGGCCGCGGCGGCGCTCGGCTACTCGACGCAGCAGGCGTCGTCGCTGGTCGGCGTCGTCGCGATCGGAACGGCCATCGGCGCCGTGGCCGCCTCGCTGCGCGTGCGCCTCGACCAGGCGACGCGCGTCATCCCGCTCGGCATCGCGATGGGCCTGCTGCTGATCGGCCTCAACGTCATCAAGAGCGCCTGGCTGGCGGCACCCTTCCTCGTCCTGCTCGGCGCGATCGGCGGCTATCTGGTCGTGCCGATGAACGCGCTGCTCCAGCATCGCGGCGCCAACCTGATGGGCGCCGGCCGCTCGATCGCCGTGCAAAACTTCAACGAGCAGGCGTGCATCCTCGGCCTCGGCGCGTTCTACACCGGCATGACGCGCTTCGGCCTGGCCGCCTTCACGTCGATCACCGTCTTCGGCGTGCTGGTCGCGACGATGATGTGGCTGGTCCGCCGCTGGCACGCGTCGAACTGCGTCCGCTATCCCGACGAGATCGCGCACCTGCTGTCGATCGCCCGCCTCGACAAGCATTGACGCCCGCCCGCTCGCCCGGCCGGCCGCGCGAGTCGCTCTTCGCCGCCGCCGCCCTCGTCGTCAACGCGTTCTTCTGGGGCACTTCGTGGTGGCCGTTCCGCTGGCTGCAGGCGGCCGGCCTGCACCCGCTGTGGGCGACGGCGATCACCTTCACGCTCGCCTCGATCGCCATCGTCGCGGTGCGTCCGCACGCTCTGGTTCAGGTGCTGAAGACGCCGGCCCTGTGGCTGATCGTCGTCGCCTCGGGGACGACGAACGCGACCTTCAACTGGGCCGTCGTCATCGGCGACGTCGTCCGCGTCGTTCTGCTCTTCTACCTGATGCCGATCTGGACGGTGCTCCTCGCCCGCGTCGTCCTCGACGAGCGATTGACGCGGGCGGCGGCGCTGCGCATCGTGCTCGCCGTCGCCGGCGCGGCGATCGTCCTGTGGCCCGACGCGCCCGGCGCGGGCGATGCGGCGGCGACCTTCGCCGCGCGCCTGCCGCTGCCGCGCTCGCTCGCCGACTGGCTCGGCGTCGTCGGCGGCTTCTCGTTCGCGTGCAACAACGTGATGCTGCGGCGCGAAGCCGATCGGCCCGAGGAAGGCCGGGCCCTGGCGATGTTCGTCGGCGGCGCGATCGTCGCGGCAGTGCTCGCCGCCGGCCTCGCGAGTGCCGGTCGTGCACCCTGGCCGCCGGCGCCGGCCGTGGCGTGGATGCTGCCGGCGGCGCTTCTCAGCCTCGCCTTTCTCGCTTCCAACCTGGCGCTGCAGTTCGGCGCGGCGCGGCTTCCCGCCAACCGTACCTCGGTCGTCATGCTGACCGAGGTCGTCTTCGCGTCGGCGACGGCGGTCGCCTTCGGCGGCGGAACGTTGACGGCGCAGCTGGCGCTCGGCGGCAGCCTGATCGTCGTCAGCGCCCTGCTCGCTGCGCTCGCGCCGGCCGGGCACTGAAGTGCGCGCCTCGCGGCGCTACCATCGTCGGGTTTTCTTTCTCGACGAGGACGCAATGGCCGCCAAGCCGCAAAGCATCTACGACTTCGAAGCACTGTCCATCGAAGGCAAGCCGGCCCATCTCTCGACGCAACGCGGCAAGGTGATGCTGATCGTCAACACCGCGAGCAAGTGCGGCTTCACGCCGCAGTTCGCGGGGCTCGAGGACCTGTGGAAGGAATATCGCGACAAGGGCCTCGTCGTGCTCGGCTTTCCGAGCAACCAGTTCGGCGCCCAGGACCCGGGCTCGAACCACGAGATCGCCTCGTTCTGCCAGGTCAACTACGGCGTCAGCTTTCCGATGATGGGCAAGGTCGACGTCAACGGCGAGCAAGCGCATCCGCTGTGGAAGTGGCTGACCGCCGAAGCGCCGGGCATCCTCGGCACGAAGGCGATCAAGTGGAACTTCACGAAGTTCCTGATCGGCAAGGACGGGCAGGTCGTCAAGCGCTACGCGCCGAACGATCCGCCGGCCGCGCTGAAGGGCGACATCGAGGCAGCGCTCGCCGCCTGAGGCCGAAGCCATCATGTTTGAACACGTCGAGCCGTTCGGCGGCGACCCGATCCTGAGCCTCAACGAGGACTTCCAGAAGGATCCGCGTCCGGGCAAGATCAACCTGTCGATCGGCATCTACTTCGACGACGCCGGCCGCATTCCCGTGCTCGACTCGGTGCGGCGGGCCGAGGCGCAGGTCGTCGCGCGCAACGCGCCCAAGCCCTATCTGCCGATCGAAGGCGCGGCCAACTTCCGCGCCGCGGTGCAGACGCTCCTCTTCGGCGTCGACCACGAGGCGATCGCCTCGGGGCGGGTGGCGACGATCCAGTCGGTCGGCTCGAGCGGCGGCCTCAGGGTCGGCGCCGATTTCATCGCCCGGTGGCTCCCCGGCAGCGCCGTGTCGGTGAGCGACCCGAGCTGGGAGAACCACCGCTCCATGTTCGAGGGCGCCGGCCTCGCGGTCCACACCTACCCCTACTACGACGGCGCCACCGGCGGCCTCGCTTTCGACGCGATGTGCGCGGCGCTGAAGAGCCTGCCGCCGAAGAGCGTCGTGCTGCTGCACGCGTGTTGCCACAACCCGACCGGC